>JAHWJV010000329.1 GCA_019348265.1 Gemmatimonadota bacterium | reverse complement strand
GATCGTGGCGCAGCGTGGCTTCCAGGCCAATGGCCGGGTGATCACCGGTACCGACGAGATGCTCCAGGAAGTCGTGAACCTGAAGCGATAACCCATAGCTGACCAGGTGCGGCGGTGCTCCATCGCCGCACCCGGTTCGCAGCCCTTCCCACAGATCCGTCTCAGCGATACATCCCAATGTCCAACGATTCGAACGACACCAACGACAGTCCAGAACCGGAGCTCGATGCGCCGGCAGCGAAGACCAAGCGTCTCCCACTGGTCATCGCGCTCACCGTCGGCCTCACCGTCGGCGCGCTGGCGGGCTCACTCGTGGTAGGTCCGCTCGTCGCCGAGGGCGACCCGGCGGCGAAGTGCGCATGCGAAGCGGAAGGTGCCGAGAAGGCCGGTGAGCACGGGGCCGCGGTCGATTCGCATGGCAACCCCGTCGCGAAGCCGACATACACCGTCGAGAACCTCGTTCTCAACCCTGCGCAGTCCGGAGGCAGCCGCTTCCTTGTGCTGAGCATCTCGTTCAGCGTGAAGGATTCGGCCACCGTCAGCAAGATGACGGGTCGCGATGCGGAGCTCCGGGACATCATCCTGAAGGTCCTCGGATCG
Organism: Gemmatimonadota bacterium; assembly: GCA_019348265.1. GTDB lineage: Bacteria > Gemmatimonadota > Gemmatimonadetes > Longimicrobiales > Longimicrobiaceae > JAHWJV01. The sequence continues at coordinate 3,817 of JAHWJV010000329.1, read as the reverse complement.
AAGACGGTCCCGCAGCTCACGGACATGGCTGCGCGGCCCGCGATCAAGGCCGAGGTCCGCGCCCATGCAGGCCGGCTCTTCGGCGAGAAGACGATCACCGACGTGTTCTTTCCGCAGTGGGTGATTCAGTAGTCAGGACCTGAAGGTTCAGCTCGCAGCTCGTATCGGTATCCCGAAGTTCGAAATTCCAAGTGCAAAGTTCAAAGTGACGCGCTCGAATCACTTTGCACTTTGCACTTTGCACTTTGCACCTTGCACTCGGGACTTTTCATCAAGTTTCCGATCCGCGCCTCCGATACTCACAACGACTCTCCACGTCGCGCTTCCTCGTTCTCCGAACCCTTCGATGCAGGACATGCTGTACCTGGTGGATCTCGCTCCGGCGGGGTCTGCCTTTACTCTGAACGCCGCTATCGCGCTGCTGGTCGAGCTCGCGGGAGAGGACGTGGCGGAGCTGCGCCGAGTGCAGAGCGGGCTGGAAGATCTCGCGTTCGAGGGCGGTCTGGTCCCGACGGCGCAGGCACTCGTGGCGGGCGCTGCTCGCCGCATCCGTGAAGCGCTCGACGTGGAGGGTGACCAGCGCAGGTCCGGGCTCGCTGACGCTCGCGCGCTGCTCGAGCAAGCCGGCTCGGCCCTGCCGGGCGTCACGCTGTTCGAGGCGCCTGCTGCCACCGCGACGGGCGGTACCCAGGCGTCGCCTCTGGACGGCACTGACGCGTGGCTGCTCGCGGACTTCATCGCGGAGAGCCAGGAGCATCTCCAGGGCGCCGAAGCCGCCCTCCTCGAGCTCGAAACCGACCCTGACGATGAGGAGGCGGTCAACACGGTCTTCCGCGCCTTCCACACCATCAAGGGAACGTCGGCGTTCCTCGGCCTGGAGCCGGTGACGGAGCTCGCCCACCACGCGGAGTCCCTCTTCACCCGCTTCCGGGACAGCGAGCTGCGCTGCACGGGCCCCGGGGCCGACTTGTCCCTGCGCGCGGTCGACATGCTCGCCGCTCTGCTGGCGGCCGTCGAGACGAGCACGCGCGCGGGAGAGCCTTGCCGTCTCCCGGACGGGTACGCGGATCTGGTGCGCACCCTGGAGAATCCGGACGCAGGGCTGCTCGACGCCGAGGAAGAAAGCCCGGCGGAGCCCGCGCCCGGCGTACCCGGCGCTCCCGCCCTCCCGCCTCGCCTCGGGGACATCCTCGTCGCCCTGGGCAAGGCGGATCGCCGCCAGATCGAGTCCGTCGCCGCGAAAAACGACGGGCCGATCGGGATCGCGCTGGTGCGGGAGAAGGTCGTGTCCCTCACCGACGTCGTCCAGGCTCTGCGCGCGCAGCAGCGGGGGGGCGCGCCGGCCCAGTCGGGCTCCTCCGTCCGCGTCCGCAGCGAACGCCTCGACGGGCTGATCCACATGCTCAACGAGCTCGCGCTCGTGCAATCGCTGGTCACCCAGGAGGCACTGACCGCCGACCCAGACTGCGAGCTGGCGCGCCGCGCCGTCCACGCCGAGGAGATCGTTCGCGACCTGCGTGACCTGGGCCTCTCGCTTCGCGTCGTCTCGATGAAGAGTACCTTCCAGCGCATGGCTCGCCTCGTGCGCGACGTCGCCCGAAAAACCGGCAAGCTCGTACGCTTCACCAGCGCCGGCGAGGAGACGGTGATCGACCGCAGCGTCCTCGAGGCCATCGCCGATCCCCTCGTCCACATGATCCGCAACGCCGTCGACCACGGAATCGAGGCGCGCGCCGTGCGCGAGGCGAACGGTAAGACCAGCTTCGGCAGCGTCCGCCTCGAGGCCCGCCACGCGGATGGAGAAGTGATCGTCGAGCTCCGAGATGATGGCAAAGGCCTGGATCGCGACAGGATCCTCCAGAAAGCCATCGCCAACGACATCGTCGGCTCCGGTGAGGGCCTCTCGGACGCCGAGATCTTCAACCTGATCTTCGCGCCGGGCTTCACCACCACAGATCAGGTGACCGACTTCTCCGGCCGCGGCGTAGGGATGGACGTCGTGAAGCGGAACGTCGAGATGCTCGGCGGGCGCGTCGACATCGAGTCGCGGCCCGGCGAGGGATCCACCTTCTCGATTCGCCTCCCGAGGAGCGCCGCGGCAAGCTGGACCGGGGGCCGCCGCTCGTAGCGCCACCTGCGATTCGCTCCCTCGCTGACGGCGCTGGGACTGGTGGCGCTGACGCCGGTGGGCGTCTGGACGCTCGTGCCGGTCGCGGTGGTGGGGATGGTGGGGCAGGGCCTGATCCGCCCGCCACCGACGGCATGGCTCGAAAGACCGAAAGAGAGGAGGAGCGGGCCGCCCGGGGTCCGCTCCTCCTTCCTTACCACGTGCCTCGCCAGCTCTCGCGGGGCAGCTACCGCGCCCTGATGGTCAGCAGCTCGTCGACCATCGCCTGCCGCTTCTCGGCATCCAGCGTGGTCGCGCATGGGTCGAACGCGCGGAGCTCCGAGAGCGACGCCCCCGGCTCGCTTCCAGGGAGCTTGCCGAGCCCTCGCATGTCCAGCAGTACGACGAATTCGTCGAGATACCTCTCCATATCTCGAATGATGCTGGAGGCGTGGTCGAGCTGCTGACTGGTAATGTCCTGGAACTGGAGGTGAGTCATGACGGCGAACAGCTCGTCCCGAATCTGCGCTCCGATCTCCGGGCCGCGCGGACCGACACCCTTCCCGTCCAGCTGGTCGACCAGAACGAAGGTGCGATCGAGCCCGTCCATGATGTCGGTCGTCGCGGTCTCGGTCGCCGAGGAGACCTCGTGTAGCTTGGCGTTCGTGTGCTGCAGCTTCTCCACCGCCGCGCGCTGCAGCACCTGCTGCCCCGCACGGAGGCTCTCCAGCATCTTGTTGATGATCGACGTGGCCCTGGTGAGGAGCTCCGGCACATCGGGGAGCCCGGCCGCCGAGATGGCCGCATGCAATCCCGCTTCCACGCCGTCCGCAGGTTCGACTTCCCGCTCCGCCTCGCCCGAAAGCTTCAGCGCCTCGCTCATTTTGCTCTCCTGTGGATTCCCCGGGCCGCCTACGCCACACCTGCCGCCCGTAGCACCGTCTCCAGCTTGTCCTTCAGCACCGCCGGCGTGAACGGCTTCACGATGTAGTTGTTCACCCCCGCCTCGATCGCCGCGAGAATGTCCTCGCGCACGCTACGCGTCGTGACCATGAGGACGGGCACCGAGGTTCCATGCGGATGCGCGCGCAGGCTACGCACGAACTCCAGGCCGGTCATCTTCGGCATGTTCCAGTCGGTGATGACGCACCCGATATCGGGCCCCAATCGCTGCAGTGCCTCCTCCCCGTCTCCTGCCTCGACCGTGTCGTGGAAGCCGATCCGGTTGAGGGAGTTCACGACGATGCGACGCATCGTCGCCGAGTCGTCCACCACGAGGAATCTCATTAATAGCCTTGTCTCTGAACGGTGCCCGATCCGTCGCTGACGGGGCAGCTTGTGGAGTGGCTGCGGCGTGATGTACGGCTGGTAGTCTCGGGCCCTGGCCGATGGAACTTGAGCCGCAGTGGTCGCGGGTCTGCGCGGTGTCCGAACTTTCCCCGTCCCCCGCTCACCCGGAAGAAACCGCCGTGCGCCCCCGGCAGACACTGCCGGGCTGCCCTTTCTTTCCCCTCGCCGGGCAGGTCGGGCGGGTCCGTGCTGATCCATCGTAAAATCCACTCGCGCAAGCACTTGCTGGTTGTCCTCCGTCCCGATTGGTGGGCTGCTCGGAGCTGGTATGGCCCGTGCCTAAGTTAGACGCGCCGCACGGGGCTCGTTGCCCCGGCCCCGGCGCGCGGCGCCACCCCTATCAGGTCCCAATCAAAGCCG
>JAHWJV010000328.1 GCA_019348265.1 Gemmatimonadota bacterium | reverse complement strand
GAAGGAGCGAGATGCTGACCCGTGAGTCGTAACATCGCCTCGACGGCCTCGGCAGGAAGCTGTCCCTCCAGCACATGCAGGAGTTGCCGGAGTATCGGCAGGTAGGCACGAGAGAGAGCCAGCTCCCCCCCGCTTGTGAGCTCATACTCGTGCGCCGGTTTCCCGACGCCCCTGCGTACCACCTCATGCCGCACCAGCTCCTCTTCGGCAAGACGTTCAAGGTGCTCGCGAACGGCGTTGCGGCTGATTCCCAGAGCCTGGGCAAGGTCCGTCACCGTGCGGTTCGCGGTGCAGAGAAGCCGCAGGATCTCGGTTCGTGTATCGATCCTTCCGCGGATGGGCCCCTCCATGGTGACCTTCCTATCCCAAGCGAGCGAAGATTAGCAAGTGTTTCCTTGGCATATCTCCTGCTGTCGAAACGAAACGCAACGACCGGACCGGCCTTGCCCGCACGGCGGCTCTCCGGTCGTCCGCGAGCGAGCGACTCCGCTCCACCTGACGGCACCGGAGCGGAGACTCAGCGGCACGGGGCGGTCGTGCCTTCCTACTTTGTAGCAGCGCGCCGGGCTCGCCAACCGGCACAACCTTCCTTCACGAGGAGAACCTATGTTCCGTCTCGAATCCAATCTCGATCGCCGGTCCGCCGTGAAGATGCTCGGCGCAGTCGGGGCTGCCGCGGGGCTGGCTGGCTGCGCTCCTGGTGCCGCAGGAATGCGTTCTCCGGCACCCATGGCTTCGGGTGCCGTCACAGACGTCGACATCTTCAACTTCGCCTTGAACCTTGAGTCGCTCGAAACGGAGTACTACCTGCGTGGCACGACCGGGCGCGGCATGGACGCCGCTGATGCGGGTCCGAACCCCGGCTCCGTCAATGGCGGGAGCATGGTGCCGTGGCAGAATGATGACCTGCGCCAGTTCATGGAAGAGGTCGCCCAGAACGAACTCGCGCATGTGCGCTACTACCGCCGGGTGCTGGGGAGCCAGGCGGTGAGCCGACCGACGATCGATATTGCCGGTGGCTTCGCTGCCGCAGCCCGCGCAGCGGGTCTCGGTGACAACTTCGATCCGTTCGCCAGCGAGATGAATTTCTTGCTTGGCGGCATGCTCATGGAGGACGTCGGCGTCACCGCTTACAAGGGCGCGGCACCGTTGATCACCAACAAGAAGTTCCTGGAGGACGCAGCCGGGATCCTCGCCGTCGAGGCCTATCATATGGGGATGGTCCGCTCGTCGCTCTACCGTCTGGGGATGGCGGCGCATAATGCAGCCAATGCGATCTCCGACGCTCGCGACCGGCTGGACGGGCCGGAGGACCTCGACCAGGGGATCGTCATGAATGGCAGGGCGAACATCGTACCTTCGGATGCGAACGGCATCGCCTTCAGCCGGACACCGCAGCAGGAGCTCCGCATCGTCTACCTTACGGACCGGAGCGGCGTCAGCGGTGGCTGAATCTTTCCCCAGGGGATGACCGGCAAGCTCAGAACCACCTGAGTCACCATCCCGTGTGGTCCCGCCGTCGTGGATGGAGCAGGGGCTCCGCCATCCCGGCGGGGCCCCTGCCGCTCGTATTCGTCTCCTATGCAAGTCGGCGGCGCCGTTCTGCTGGGTCTGAGCGGGATCTGGCGGGAGCCGCGCCCCGGGAGCGGTCAGCATCTCGGCTGTCGCGAACGCGGGGTCTGCAGCGGGTTGCGGCGCGCGCTTTCTAGATTGGCAGGTACTGCCCCGATCCCTGGTCGGGACGCGCGTGAGGTGTATTGGCTAGTGGTGGCGAGGCTCCCATGGCCAAGGTCCCGCTGCACCAGGTGGATCGGCGCCCCCGCATCGAGCGCGTGTGCGAGGCGTGCGCGTGGCGGAACCAGTGTGGCGGGACCGGCTTCTGAAGCCCTGCTCGCCCGGCGGCCCGCCGGACGAGCAGGAGGATCCAGGATGGATCGAGCGGCCTGCCACCCTTCCGGCTCCGGAATACAGGGTCGTTCAGCGAGTGCCCCTCCACGAGAGGCCGGACCTCCGCCCATGTCCCCGAAGTCATCAGGAGCACCCGCTCCTTCTCGTCCTTGTCGACTACGGTAACCTGCGCGGCTTCGAGCCCCGTCTTAGGACCCGTGCGGACGGCGACATCGCGCACCTGGAGCGCCGAAACCTCGCTGACGCGTACTCCTAAATTATAAAGTGTGCGCAGGTGAGCAAGGGAACCGACTCCAATCCGAAAGATTACCGGCACACGAGGCGTAAGCTCTCACGCGCGGGCCAGGATCGTCCTGGAAGCGAGTTCGACGCGCTGGTCGGAGCGATCAGGACTCCTCCAGCAGTCGGAGCACCTCCTCGCCCCGCCCGAGCGCGAGCGCCTCGTGCGGGCAGTCGCCGGCGAGCTCGTCGAGCGTCGCGTGGATCCATTCGAGATAGCCCGCCTCGTCGCTGCCAAAGCGGTCGACTAGGAGCGCGGACACTTGGCGCACCGCTGGGTGGGTGGGATCCGGCACCTCCACGAAAACAAGGCCGCCGTACCGCCGCTCTGGCCCGAGCGCCCGCAGGAAATGCCGCTCGCCCGGATCGCGCGGCAGCCGGTTCATCCCGGTGACGTCGGTGCGGCCGTGCACGTTTTCGGTGCGTCGGCGCCGCTCCTCCCAGGGCAGATCTACTCGCACTCCTACCTCCTCGATCGCGTAACCAGACATCCCACGGAACTGGCGGTTGGGTTTTCACTGGACCCCGCCCAGTCCCACAGGCTAGCTCTACGGTTGGCCGCCTCAAAGCTCAAGCTTGCGCGTGCTGTTCACAGTACGCATTTTGCGTGACGCATATTGCGTACTTAAACCGGCGCCTGACTGTGCGCCTGAATCTACCTCGCTGAGGCTTCGCGTGAGAACCAATCAACCTAACCCGTTTGAATACGGTCGCGAGTTGGATTCTGGTGAGCTCGTCGACCGTGTTGATGAGCTTGGGACCCTGAAGGCGACCATCCGGAACCGGAGCAAACTCTTTCTGATCGGTCCACGCCGCTTTGGAAAGACCTCACTACTTTCTGTGGCCGCTGACCAGATAGATCCGAAGGAAGTCGCGATCGTTCGTATCAACGCCGAGGCATTCGAGACCCTGGATCTGTTCGCTCAGGAACTAACCAGCTCAGCTGCGCGGGCGCTGCGGACTCCGTTCGAGCGTGCCAATGAGTGGGCGCAGAGCCTGCTCGGCCGCCTGCGGCCCAAGGTCACAATGGGCGCTGAGGGCCTGAGCGTCGAATTCGGTCTCGGCGAAGAGCAGGACAGCCTTCAGACGATCGTGGAGGCGCTGAACGCGCTGGAGCATCTCGCCGGCACGCATGAGAAGTCGTTAGTGATCATCATCGATGAGGTCCAGGAACTGATCCTCCCAACAGGACTCGCTGCGGAGAAGCAACTCCGCTCGGCGGTCCAGCAGCACCGGCACGTGGGCTACATCTTCGCGGGCTCGGCCACTCGGTTGCTCCACGAGATGACCAACGAGCCGAACCGCCCCTTCTACCGGCTTGGGGCTCGGCTCTTTCTTGGAGTGATCCCTAGGGCCGACTTCTCCGAGTTTATCGAGCAAGCGTTCCACCAATCCGAAGTCGTGATTACCGCGGATGCCGTGATGCGGATCCTCGACCATGCCCGCGACGTGCCGTACAACGTGCAGCGCCTCGCACACGAGACCTGGGAGATGGCTCGCTCCGGTGCGATTACGCCGCCGATCAGGCCAACTGATGTTGACCGCGCGCTCACCCGTATCGTGGGTCAGGAGGCTCCGGCCCACGCGGCCCTCTGGCGCTCGCTCACCACCGCGCAGAAAAAGGCCCTGAAGGCGGTTATTGAACAGGATGGTCTTAGTCTCCACAGCCACGCCGTCTCGCAGCAGTACGGAATCGCCCGCTCCAGCATGCAGCGCGCGCTCGAAGCGCTCGAAGTGCGGCAGTTGATCCGCCAGAACCTCGAGGAGAGCGAGAGCCATTACCTGCTCGTGGATCCGTTCCTTGCTGCCTGGCTTGCGCGGGAGCAGCAAGCGAGCATGGAGTGGGGTGGCTCCTGAGCCGCCCTCTCGCGCTGATCTCTACTCCGTAGCTTAGAACGTGTGAACGAAGTGCTCGGGGTAAGGTGGTTGGGACAAGTGGTCGAGAGATCGACCGCGTGGTCCAGCAAGTGGTTCACCGCGTGCTCTAACGTGCCCGGGAGCAGCTGGCTCGCGAGGTCCACCGGCAGGACGCGTGGGCTCGTGTCGATGTACTTGTAGCGGGCCATGAAGCGGTACTCGGAGAAAGGCGACGGAACCATCCGGGAGACCCCTCAAAATACACCTCTAGACGCGGGTGTACCAGCCCCGCGCTATAGCGCATTAGACCCTTTTCCAACAGACACAACGGTGGAGCTGCAAGGGCCCGGGTGGGCCGACTAACACGAATGAGAGCAT
>JAHWJV010000327.1 GCA_019348265.1 Gemmatimonadota bacterium | reverse complement strand
AGTCGATGGCGCCGAAGGCGTCGATGGCCGCGCCGAAGAGCCTCTCGACCCGGTCCTCGTGACCGTGCGCCGTCGGCGTCGTCGAGGAAGTCGACCGGTGATCAGCCCGACCCGGTCATTGAGCTTTCCCATGGTGCTCCTTACCTTCTTGCTGGCGTTCGAGTGCTTGTTCGATGACGTAGGCCGCGTTGATCAGGCCGATGTGCGAGAGCGCCTGCGGGAAGTTGCCGAGGAGCTCGCCGTCGCGGATGTCGATCTCCTCCGCCGAGATCCCGAGCGAGCGCATCAGCGCGTGCGCGTTCCGGAGGGTCACGTCGCTGGTGGCGAACCCCGGCATGGTGTAGCCCAGGATGCTGGTGCGCGGCAGCCCCAGCCGGTCCATCGTCCGCGCCGCCACGATCAAGGCCTGCGTGCTGTCGAGCCCGCCCGACACGCCGATGACGACCTTTCGGATCCCCGTCGCGGCCAGGCGCTTCATCAGCCCGTGCACCTGGATGTTGTACGCCTCGAAGCAGCGCAGGTCCCGGACGGCGGGATCGTCGGGAACGAACGGGAAGCGCTGTACGTGGCGGGCGAGCTCCATTTTTCCCTTCGGAAGCTCCAGCTCGAAGGGGACGCGACGAATCGCCCGGACGCGTTCCTGGTGATCGGACGCGGCGTCGTTGTAGGTCGTCATCCGCATACGGTCCTGGAGCAGCCGCTCGAGGTCGATGTCGGCGACGATCATCTGCTCAGAGTCGGCGAAGCGCTCCGACTCCGCGAGTAGCTCGTTGTTCTCGTAGATCAGGGCGTGCCCGTCCCAGGCGAGGTCTGTGGTGGACTCACCCGGCCCGGCGGCGGAGTACAGGTACGCGGCGATGCACTTCCCCGACTGGGCGGCGCAGAGGTCGCGGCGGTACTCGGCCTTGCCGACCGTGATGTTGCTCGCGGATAGGTTCGCCAGCACCGTCGCACCGGCGAGCGCGGCGTAGCTGCTCGGCGGGATCGGCGTCCAGACGTCCTCGCAGATCTCCACGTGCAGCCCGAACCCCTCCACGTTGACCGCGTCGAAGAGCAGGTCGTTCCCGAACGGGACCGTCTCCCCGAGAAACCTGACCTCCCGCGAGGCGGCCGCGCGCGCCGGAGTGAACTGCCGACGCTCGTAGAACTCGCGGTAGCTCGGCAGGTAGCTCTTGGGCACGATCCCCAGAACCCTTCCCCGGTAGATCACCACCGCGCAGTTGAAGAGCTTCCCCTCGAAGCGCAGCGGGGCGCCCACGAGGAGCACGGGAGCCAGCCCGGCGCTCTCCTCAACCGCCTGGGCGAGCGCCGCCTCCACCTCGTCGAGCAGCGCGTCCTGGTGGAAGAGGTCGTCGCAGGTATAGGCCGAGATTCCCAGCTCCGGAAAGAGCGCGACCACCGCACCCGCCTCCGACGCCCTTCTCGCGAGCCCCAGCGTGCGCTCGACGTTGAAGGCCGGATCCGCTACTCGCACCGCGGGAACGCACACCGTCGCGCGGACGAACCCGTGGGAGTAGGGGGAGTGGAATTCGGGCATATCAGCTATCGGCTATGGCCTATCGGCTATCGCATCAGTCGACCGATAGCCGATAGCTGATAGCTGATAGCCCGGTGGACCGGCGCTTGGGGACGGGGCTATCGCTTGGTCGCCGCTACCTGCTCCGCCATCTGCAGGGCCGAGTACGCGTTGACCACTCCCCCGGTGGCCGAGAGGTCGCCGAAGCGCATTCGTGCGCCCTCGCCAGGCCCTCGCACCTGCTCGTTGGCGTACTTGGTCGCTGATTCGAGGATCACGCGGCGTACCTCGGCCGCCTCGAGCTCGGGGTAGTAGGCCATGATGAGCGCTGCGAGGCCGGTGACCACGGGGGCCGCCATGCTCGTGCCGCTGTTCTCGTCATAGCGATTGCCGGGGACGGTCGAGTAGATGTCCACGCCCGGAGCGAAGACGTCGACTCGCTCCTGGTCGTAGTTGGAGAACTCCGCTACCAGCGTGTCGCCGCCATGCCAGGAGGACGCGCCCACCTCGATCCAGCGGCTGGCCGCCCCACCGCTCTTGAAGTAGCGAGTCGGGAAGCTCGGCTCCGTCCCGACGTCCGCCGCATCGTTGCCTGCGGCGTGCACCATCAGCACGCCGCGAGAATCCGCGTACCGCACGGCCTCGTCGACTGCCTCCTTCTGCGGCGAATAGGCCTTCCCGAAGCTCATGTTGATCACGTTGGCGCCGTTGTCGACGGCGTACCGGATGGCGTTGGCGACGTCCTTGTCGCGCTCGTCGCCGTCGGGCACCGCGCGGATGACCATGACGCGCGCGCTGGGCGCGATCCCGTCGATGCCGCGCCCGTTGCCGCGCTCCGCCGCTACGATCCCGGCGACGTGCGTCCCGTGGCTCGGATCCGGACCGGCCACGTTGGCGTTCCCGTAACCGCGCTCGTTCAGGTCGTGATACCGGTCGCCGACGATCGGCCGCGGATCGAAGTCCGGGTTGAGCCCGTAGGCGAGGCTGTTCTCCGCGTGCTTCCGCGACTCTTCGATGGCTTCCGGGGTGATGCCGTTGGCCGCGAGCTGGAGATAGATGTCCCGCGCCTGGCGCACATCGGCTCGGTCGCTGGTCAGCGAGCGGACCCGCGCGACGCTCAGCGGGGCGCCGTTCAGCGCGCCGCTCAGCACGCTGTTCGCGCGGGCGGAGGCGGCGCTGATCATGCTCACCTGCTGCTGAAGATCCTGCGCTTCCTTCCGCCGCTTCTCCAAATCGGCCCTCACCCTCTGCCACTCGTCGTAATCGCGCCGGGCCGCGGCCGAGAGCGTGTCCGCCCGCACGTTGGCGAACCGGGTCCGGTAGATCGCGTACAGCCGGGTGAGCTCGTAGGTGTCGTGTTCGACATTCCGGCCGTCGCGCCCGCCGATGAAGTTCCAGCCGTGGACGTCGTCCACATAACCGTTTCGGTCGTCGTCCTGGCCGTTGCCGCGGACCTCGTCCTCGTTGACCCAGAGGACGCCGTCGAGGTCCTCGTGCGTGATGTCGATCCCCGAGTCGATGATGGCCACGACCACCGAGCGCTTGGGCTGCTTGCCAGTGAGCAGCTCCTGGTACGCGCGCGTCGCGCCGATGCCGCGCACCCGATTGGTGGCCGGATCCAGGAGCCACCAGTTCTGCGGGGCGCCGGACTCCGCGAGCGCCTGCGGCGGCGTGACGGGCTGAGTCGGCTGCGCCGGCCGCGGCGTGGGACCGGCCGGGGCGGACGGCGCAGTCGCCACCTGCGCGGGGGCGCATGCCGTCAGCGCCGCGAAAAGGATCCCGACGGATACGAAACCTTTCATGAAAGCTGGTCTCCGTTAGATGTTAGCCGCTGGGCCGACGCGGCGGGCGAGCTCGACGTGCGCGAAGAGGACGTCCGGGTCGCGGCTCCGCACCACGTCGTACCTCGTCTCGCTTCCAGAGTTCTCCTCCGTGGTGGCGATCAGGGCGCGAACCTGGGCGACGAACGCTCCCGCCGCATCTTCCGACACCCCCTCGGCGGCGGCGAGCGCCTCGTCCATCTGCGCGATCAGGCCCGAAAAGGGGCGCAGCCAGACGAAGAAGGGATCCTGCAGCAACAGCTGCAGGAACTGTCCATTGGACGTCGCGCCGGAGCGCGCCTCGAATGCGGTGCGCTCCGAGTCGATCAGTGCCTTGTGCAGCCGGAGAAGCCCGCGACGGATCTCCACCAGCTGCTGCCGAACCGGGTCGGACGGGCGGTTCCCGCGCGGAGCAGGGCTCTCCATGCAAAACCCCAGGATCGAGAAACGTTAATCGCCAGCCGGATGGAAGAAGCGCGCCGATGCGGGCTCAGCGCCCCAGCTCTGGCGTCACGCTGTCCGTAGCAGCGCTGTCACCCGCCGGCATCCCCGCCGCAGCCGGGTTCGCCGTGGACGCCTCCGGCGCCGGGATCGCGCCCTCGGGCGCTCCGCTCTCCATGTCCTGCAGCTCCGTGTCTCCACCGTCGAAATCGCCGCTTCCGCACGCCCCCAGCGCAACACACCCCGCCAGCACCGCAGCCAGCATGCCTCGACCCATTCTCATTGGACGACCTCGAGTTCTCGTTGGTTTGCCCACTCCCCACGAAGGCAAACGCCACGCAAACGGCGCACCGGGGAGGAAGTCTTGGGTCTTGGGTCTTCAGTCTTCAGTCGTAAGGCTTCAGCCTCTAGACCCACGACTTCGTCGTTCGCGACGAGCAGGCGTTTGAATCACCGCGTCGAAAACAGTCCCCCGCTCGATGCCGGAGCGGGGGACGATTGGCTGAAAGCCGTAGGCCTGGACTGAAGACTGAAAGACTTTGGTCCTCGTCACCTCTTCAGCTTCTGCAGGTACTTCTGCCTGAACTTCGACACCTTGGGTGCAACCACCGCCTGGCAGTAGCCCTGGTTCGGGTTCCGGGCGAAGTACTC
>JAHWJV010000326.1 GCA_019348265.1 Gemmatimonadota bacterium | reverse complement strand
AGCCCCGCCGGCACCCTGTGTAGGCAGCGCGCTGGGACCTTCACGTACTCCGCCATCGCCCCGTCCACGCCGTACCCGAAGCCCTTTCGGGCCGGGTCCAGGTTGTAGCGGCCGGACCGCGTGAAGGGCGACGCGGGGTCGATCACGGCCGCCGTCTCGCTGACCACTCGGTCGCCCTCGGCGAACCCGACCACCCGCTCGCCGGCGCGCGCGATCACGCCTGAGAACTCGTGACCCAGCACCACGGGAACGTTCACGCCCCAGGAGTGCGAGTTGTGGTACTGGTGTACGTCGCTGCCGCACACCCCCACCGCGCCTACGCGCAGGAGGACGTCCTCCGGGCCGATCTCCGGAACCGGGCGCTCGCGCAGCTCGCACGCGCCCGGCGCGAGCTCGTAGTGCACCACCGCCGGCATCGTCTGCTGGCTCATGCGCCTTTCACCCGTTTCACGAACTCGGAGATCACCTGCAGGAGGGCGTCGTCGTCTGCGCCGGGCGTGAATTTCCGGTCGGCGACGGCCAGCGGCGCGCCGATCACCGCCAGCGCGGCGCCGAGCGCCGGAGTGCGCGCGGCCTGCTCCAGCGAGAGACCGCCGACCGCCTGCAGCGGAATGGAGACCGCGGCGCGTACGGCGGCAAGATCGTCGAGCGGTGACTTCCCCAGCTCGGCATGCCGCTCGTCGAGCCCGGTATGCACCACGATGACGTCGGCGCCGAGCTCCTGCATGCGACGCGCGGCCGCGGGCTTGTCGGGGTGCAGCATGACGTCCGCCATGACGTAGCCGCCGAGCTCGCGCGCGGCGCGGACCGCCTCGCGTACCGTGTGCTCGTGCGCGACGGCCATCACCACCACGAAGGTGGCGCCGGCGTTGAACATCATCTCGGCCTCGAGGTAGCCGGCATCCATCGTCTTGAGGTCGGCGATTACCGGGTGATCCGGGAAGCGCTCGTGCAGCGCGCGGACCGCGTGCAGCCCTTCGCCGAGGATCAGCGGCGTCCCGGCCTCGAGCCAGTCGACGCCGGCGCGGACCGCGATCTCGGCCGTCGCGAGCGCGACCTCGATCGTGGGCAGGTCGAGCGATACCTGCACCTTCGGCGTGCCGTCGAGCAGACCAGGAGCTTCACCCGCCATCGGTCATCCCCCTGGCGAGACGCTCGCCGGTCGGAGCTGCGAAATGCGCGGCCATCTTCACGCGCAGGTAGTCCGCGCTGCGCCGCAGGTTGTCCATCCCCTCCTCCACCGTATCCCCCTCCCCGTCTTCGATGCTCACCCAACCGTCGAAGCCCGCGCCGGCCAGGGTTCCGAAGATCCGGTCGAAATCGTTGAAGCCCTCTCCGATCACGCCGTGGCGCAGGAGCTTCGCGTAGCCGTGGAGTGGGTCGGCGTCGAGCCGCTGCAGGTCGTCCACGGTGCCGCCCGCGAGGTAGCGATCGGAGGCGTGCATGGTCGCCACGCGCGGAAGCACCTCGTCGAGCAGCGCATACGGATCGATCCCGGCGACCACGGCGTTGGAGGGGTCATACTGCACGCGCAGCCACGGTGACGGGACCTTCTCGAGAATGCGCAGAAAGCGCTCGCGACTCTGGGCGAACTCGGGGTATTCCCACGTGCCGTCCTTGTAGTGGTTCTCGATCGTGAGGACCACGCCGGCGGCTTCGGCTGCAGGGAGAAGCCGCTCCAGGCTCGCCACCGCCCAGCCGATCCCCTGCCCCTCCGTCACCTCGGGGTGCCGCTGCCCGGACAGCACCCGGCAAAAGCGCCCGCCCAGCGCCCGGGTGACCTCGATCATACGCAGCGTGAACTCCACCTGCCGGGCCCGCTCCCGCTCGTCGGGGTGCGTGAAGTCCGGGGAATGGCAGAGCATGGGCATCTCCAGCCCTAGCGAACCGATCTGCGTGGCGACCGTGCGGAGGTACTGGCTGTCGTAGCTCTCCAGAAAGGTGGGGTAGAGCTCGACGCCGTCGACGTCCAGCGTGGCCGCGAGCTCGAGCCACGCGGTGAGCGGCATGCGCCGCGACACGATATCCGGGAAGAAGCCCTTGGGGAAGACGGCGAGCTTTACCAATCCGAAACCCGGTGGATGGTGAGCATTGTCGGCGCCGGCCCGTTACGTCGCCACGGGCGCGCTGTCCCTCCGGGCGGAGTCCCGGCCGGCACGGGGCACGGCCGTCCCGGCCCTGCGCTCGCTCGGCAGGATCCACCATTTGGCGACGGTCGGCAGCTCGCCCCGGATGTCGATCACCGCGCCCTGGAGGCGGGTGCGCACGCCATTGAGGCGCTCCGGGTAATAGAGCGGGATGTACGGCGCCTCGCGCACCATCAGGTGTTGGTACTCCCGCCAGAGGGGGCGCGCCTCCTCGCGATCGGTGATGACACCGAGGGTGTCGATGAGGAAGTCCGCGCGGGCGTTGGCGAATCCGACGTACTGCTGCGGCTTGTCGATGTTCGCCGAGTGCAGGATGTCGCGGTCGTCCTTGCGGAAGCTCTCCACCCAGCCGGAGACCACCGCGTCGAAGGGTCGCGACGGGTCGTAGAGCTGGTCGATCATCGAGTTGAACTCGACGAGCTGCGGCCGGACGTCGATCCCGACCGGCCGGAGCTGCGCCTGCACGATCTGGATGATGTCGCGCCGCAGGTCGTTGCCGGCGTTCGTCATCAGCGTGAAGCGGAAGGGCTGCCCCTGCGCGTTCTCGATGATGCCGTCGCGGTTGCGGTCCACCCACCCGGCCTCGGTGAGGAGACGACGCGCGGCGGCGGTGTCGTACGGGAGCATCGTCTGCGGGTCGTTCTCGTCGTACGACCAGTGGATCGGCGTGACGGTGGAGCGGCCGACGGAGCCGTAGCCGTAGACCAGCGCCCGCACCATCTCCTCGCGGTTCAGCCCCATGGCGATCGCGCGCCGCACGCGAGCGTCCCGGAAGAGCGGCCGGCGGGTGTTGAAGGCGAGGTAGTTCCACTGACGGCTCGGCGACGCCGACAGGCGCACGCCGGGAGCGTTCTTGATCTGCTCCGCTTGGTTGGGGTTCGGCGCCATGTAGACGTCGATCGTCCCGGTGAGCAGCTCGGTGAGGAGCGTGGTCTGCTCCGGGATGTTGCGGTAGACGAGCCGGTCCAGGTACGGGCGGCCGCCCAGGGCGGCCGGGAAGTCGGGGTTCGCCTCGAAAACCCACTCCACGCCCGGCGAGCGGCGCACGAAGCGGAAGGGTCCGTTACCGAGCGGCTTGCTCGGGCCGAACGGATGCTTCGCCAGCCCCTCCGGCGGTACCTCGCCGAGAATGTGCTCCGGCATGATCGGCAGATCGTACCACTGGGCGAGAAAGTCCGAGTGCGGCCGCAGACGGAAGCGGACCGTGTACGGGTCCATCAGCTCGGCGCGCCGGGAGTAGAAGTCGAAGCTGGAGATCCCCGGATAGACGGTGAGCGGGTTGATGGCGCGCTCGAAGGTGAAGAGCACGTCCTTGGCGGTCGTCGGCTGCCCGTCGTGCCACTTCACGTCCCGCCGAATGCGGAAGATGAGATCGAGGCTGTCCGGTGCGACCCGAACCGTATCCCACCGTTCCGCGAGCCAGGGGACCGGGTTGATCTCCTCGTCGAACTTGATCAGCGGCATGAAGAGCACTTCCTGCTGCAGCATGCGTCCAGTGTTCTCGCTGCTGGTCAGGGAGAGCATGCTGGTGACGTCGCCATAGGTGGCGACGACCGCCGTGCCCCCGTAGCGCTGCGCCTCCGGCACATCTGCCTCTCCTGCCGCGCCGCCCTCACCGCCGCGGTCGCACGCGACGAGAAAGAGGATGAGGCCGAGAGCGAGCGATGCTCTGGCCAGGATGCCTCTCGATCGGTGCGTATGTTCGTTCATCGTGCAGCGAAGTCTCAGGACGCTTTTCCCTGCCAGGGGCACCCACGCCGCGCGCAGATCAGCCGCGCGCCAGTTGCCGACCCATTGGTGCTGAACCGCTCCTGGCGAAGGACGTCGTCGCCGCAGACCGGGCACTTGCTGCCGGTGCGGTCGCCCTGCTTCTTCTGGGTGCTGGAGGGGGCGTCTTTCATGGTTCGCTATTCGGGCTGGGGGAGGGAAGGTGTGCGCTGAAGGTAGCACGCGCGTCGCCCCCCGACCACAACGGCGCGCGGCGGCCATGGAGATTTACCGACCGGTGCCCTCGAAAGGTCCGGCGCGAACGGAGGGGCCGGGTGATTGCGCTCGAAGAGGTGAGCGAACCTGGCCCACGGAAGCGATTCCGTGGGCCCGGCGTTCGTCGTGCGCCTCAGCTCGGTGCCGCCAGCCGTCCCGGCACCGGGGCTCGTGCGGGTCGCGACGGGGCGTCGGCCACACGCTCTACGGTGAGGACCACGCCCATCACGCGGCCCAGCAGCCGGGCGCCGAGGAGGTGGGCGGCCATCAGGGCGGTCATGTAGTCGCCGCCGAGCCCG
>JAHWJV010000325.1 GCA_019348265.1 Gemmatimonadota bacterium | reverse complement strand
GATCTCCGACCCGTCGCGCGTTCGGTGCACGAGCTCGCCATCCCAGAGGCCGTCCCGCAGCATCTCCTGCTCGATCTCCTCGAGAGACTTCGGACCGCTGGTCCCGAGCAGCTGGTGGGAGCTCGCGCCGATCGCCTCATCCCGACTCCAGCCGTATACCCTTTCCGCACCCCCGTTCCAGAAGCGGATGATTCCATTCAGATCGCGCACCAGAATGCAGTCGTGGGCCAGCTCCAGCAGCGACGCTTGCTGCCTGAGCGCGCTCTGGACCTGCTCGCCGCGCGCGATCTCGCGCCGCAGCTCGATCTCCGTGACCACGGACGCGGCGAGGTCTCGAAGCATCAGAATCTCCTGGTCGGTCCAGCGGCGCGGCTCGAAGCCCACCACGCAGAGGGTACCGAAGGTGTGCCCGTCCGCCATCGTCAGCGGGATCCCCGCGTAGGCGATCACCCCCATGTCCACCGCGGCGCTCCGCGAGACGAGCGGGTGCGTCCGCGCATCATCCACGATGAGCGGCTCCCCTGAGATCACGGTGTGCTTACAGAAAGAGTCCTCGAGCGAGGTGTCCCGAACGCCGGGCCAGTCGACCGGAGCGAAGCAGCTCTTCGAGAACTGCCGTTCATCGTCGATGAAGTTCACCTGCGCCAGCGGGGCCCGCAGCAGTGTTGCCGCCATGCGCGCGAGCCGCTCCAGAGCTTCCTCGGACCCGGCTTCCATCAAGCCGGATTCGCGTAGCGCCGCAAGGCGAGCCGGATCAACGATCCTGGTCATGGGAGCGTCGGTCGAGAGCAGCTTTCGGGCGTCCGGTTCCGGAGGCTGCATCAGGAGGGAAGACCGGGGTGAGGGAGTAAGCGCCGGGATGGAACGCACCTCCCGCACGCTCGAGGAAACAGATGACGAGACCTGCCACTTACAAGATCCACGCCACGGAGACGGCGCCACCAGAAACGGCCAAACGGCCTGTAAATTCGCCCGCAACCGGCGATTTCCCCCTGGCGGCGCAGAATTCCGGAGGCGGTGTGTGAAGGAAATTTCTTCCGACCGGGAAGCGCTCCCTGGCAGAGTCGACCGGGTTGCCGCACCCCGCCGGCGGAGACCGGACGGTGCTTCCGTCGGTCGTGGGATTATCGCGAACCAGCGGGTGCCCGCGCGCGTCCGGCACCCGAAGCTCCTCTCCACCGCGGATCACGTGCTGAGAGATCGAGGGCTCGAAACCCAACCTCGATGCCCGCCGGACGGAGCCTCAAATGCCCAGCTGGACCCGACTCACCAGGGCCTTCTCCGTCGGACGCGCGTCGGCACCGGGTGCGGCGCCGAACCAGGTCGTCTGGTAGTTTACGAGCACGCGGATGTTGCGGCTCGGATGCCAATTCACGCCGCCGGTGAGCGACCGCGCCGAGAGCGCGGACGCGGCCGGATCGCTGAAGCGCGGAAACGTGTCCGCGTCCGCGCGGAGGCCGTCCGCACGGACCGCGACCTCGACGGCTCCCCAGGTGCCCGCGCGGGGGTTGAAGCTCGTGCTCGGGTCTATGCCCATGTACGCGGCGTCCTCGCCGGTCACGACCCAGGATCCGACAGCCTGCCAGGCCTGGCTCGAGAAGCGCCCCGCCTCGGTGTCGCGTCGGACATCGCCGGTGGAGACCAGATATTCCGCGAGCATGCCGAGCCGCCCGGAATACAGATATGCCTGCGGCGAGTACCGCTGCCGGGTTCCGTCGGCGATCACCGGATCGGAGCCGCCGCGGTAGTGGAAAAAACGCTCGCGTCCGCCGGTCCGGTACATCGGGAGGAAGGGCTCGTCGGCCGTGCCCCGGTGCTGGCCGGTGCTCCCACCGACGCCGAAGCCCAGCCCCTCCAGCGTATGGTCTCGTCTGGTTGCGAAAGGGCGCAGAAACCCGCGAAGAACGAGATCCTTCTCCCCCGACCAGGCGAGATCCCCGCTCACCCCATCGGGAACCCCGTTGTATACGCCGACCGAATAATCGAGAACGCGGGCAACCGTACCGCGCATCTCCACGCCCACGTCTCGGGCGGGGGCGAGCGCGCTCCCCAGCCCGTGCTCCGCGAGAACCCCGTTGGAGATCCCCTGCATCTGAGCGAGTCCGACCGGCACCAGCACCTTGCCCGCGCGCAGCTGGAGCGCCGGATTCAGTCGCGCGCTCACCGAAGCCTCCAGCGGTCTAGGCCGGCCCGTGGAAAGGTCGGCGGTGAAGCGGAGCGCGTAGTCGTCGAAGAGCGTAACCTGAACGCCCGGAGCGGCGCGGCGCAGGAACACCGCGTCGGTCGTTCCGGTCCCTTCCTCGAGAAACACCCGGCTGTCGTACTGCAGCCGTCCGGTGAGCCGGAGCAGGACCGCGTCGCCCGCCAACCGAACGGCGATCCCCTCCGCAGCCGCCTGCCCCTGCGAGGCGACCGGCGAGAGCAAGCCGCCGAGGAGCGCAAGCGCCAGGTAGCCTCCAACCGGCGCAACGGTCGCCAGAGTGCGAGCTGCGTTGAAGCGATCGAGCACGCGCGACCTCATCGAATTCAGGTTTGTTCCACCGTCTCGCGATCTGAATCTATGCTCCAAGATCGGACCGCGCTGCGCGAAGCGGGAATCGTTCGCGCGGGCGGCCAACGACTCCCGCTTTCGGAGGCGAGACGATGGACGGCCGCGCGGTCGCTACGCCCTCTCGGGATCGGGGAGCATCACCTCCCGAACCCGCGAGTCAAGCTCGTAGCAGGCGGCGATGAACTGGCGCAGCGTGGGCGGGAAGGAATCGAACTCCACGACCGATAGCCCGTCCCCGTGATACGCACGCCTGAAATCCTCGTGGCCAGAGACTAAAGAAGTCCAATAGATGTTTATTGCGGTGTTGATAAGCTTCAGCTATCGTATCTGGTGGAGAGCGTGGTTGAGCGGGCGCGGAGCACGGAAGCGAGGATCTGAGGGTCTTCGAGTCGGTGCATCGCCGCCCTGCAATCTGCACAGGGGCCGGACATGATCGAGATTCGTCACCTGCGATACTTCGTCGCGCTCGCGGAGGAGCGGCATTTCAGCCGCGCTGCGGAGCGCTTGCACATCGCGCAGCCGGGGCTGAGTCAGCAGATCCAGTCGCTGGAGGCGCAGCTGGGAGTCGAGTTGATCGACCGCACTCGCAGGCGCGTGGAGCTGACGGCTGCGGGTCAGGCGTTGCACGAGGAGGGTCGACGAGCGTTGGCGGAGTTCGACCGGGTGCTCGAGTACACCCGGCGTGTGGGGCGCGGCAAAGTGGGGAGGTTGCGGATCGGGGTGATCGCGTCGGCGATCTACAACGTGCTCCCCGGCGCGCTGCGGGAGTTCCGCCAGCGATGCCCGGAGGTGGAGCTGATCGTGCACGAGATGACGACGCCCGTCCAGGTGGACGCGATGAAGGCGGGGGAGATCGATGTCGGGCTCATGCGTCTGCCGTACGCGACGGATGATCTCGAGACCCGCCCGATCCTGGAGGAGCGGCTGGCGGTCGTTCTGTCGGAGCGCAACCCGCTGGCGGAGCTGAAAGAGATGCCGTTGACCGCGCTCGCGGATCAGCCGCACATCATCTTTCCGGCGGCGCCGCGGCCGAGCTGGGCCGACTTCGTGTTGAAGGTCTGCAGGCAGGCGGGCTTCGAGCCGCGGGTCGTGCAGGAGGCGATGGAGGCCCAAGTGAAGGCAGAGCGCCAGCGGCGCGCGGCCATCATCACCGCCGAGGGCTCCAGAAACTCCTCGATCCTCATCGCCGAGGGAGAGAAGCAGGCGGCGGTCCTGCGCGCCGAGGGCGAGGCCAAGGCGATCGAGACGGTCTTCGGCGCCATCCACGCCGGAGCGCCCGATGAACGCCTGCTCTCGTACCAGTACCTGCAGATGCTGCCGGAGCTGGCCCGCGGCGATTCCAACAAGGTCTTCGTGATTCCCAGCGAGTTCTCCCAGGCGATGGCCGGCCTGGGCTCGGCCGCGGCCGCCATGTCCGGTGGTGAGCCGGTTTCCGGGCGCTCGGCTGGGGAGGGCGCGTCCGAGCGGCCGCTGGCCCCGCCTCCGCCGAACCTCGACGACGTGGGAGCCAAGGCCGCCGCCGACGCGGCGGATGCGGTTGACCGTGCCGGGGCCGCGGTTGTAGGCGTGCAGCGCGGCCTGCACGTCGTTGTCGTAGGCGCGCAGCAGGCGGGCGAAGTAGCGAAAGCCCAGGCGCAGGTTGGTGTCACGGTCGAAGATCTGCTCGCGCGTGACGCCGGGCTGCATCTCGGCGGCGGTGGCGGGCATCAACTGCGTGAGGCCCAGCGCGCCGACCGGGCTCACCGCGCGCGGACGGAAGGCGCTCTCCACGCGCACCAGGCGGAAGGCGAGGTCGGGCTTGACGCCCTCCGCGTGCGCCGCCCTCAGGATCGCGGACGCGAGGGTGGGCTCAATCCCGTAGCGGCGGGCATAGCTGTCCGCC
>JAHWJV010000324.1 GCA_019348265.1 Gemmatimonadota bacterium | reverse complement strand
ATCGCTCCATAGATGGGAGAGAACTGGTCGTTCTGCGGCATCGGCAGCATCCCCGGCGCTCTCGACTCCTCCGGTGTCAACAGCTTGTACGCCACGCCCTGACGAGCGACGTACCGGTCGAGGCCCAGGTTCCGGTGGGCGTTGGTCGTCGCGGCGAAGTAGATCGGTCGATCCCCCCACGCCTGCTTGATGATGGTCAGGATGAACTGGTCCGCCGCGGGCAGGGTGGTCCCGGCGGGGAACCCGGTGGTGATTCCTCGCGCCTCGTAGGCGACCGAGTCCGAGAGCTGCACGTATCCGTACTGCGTCACGAGATCGATCTCCTGGTCCGGGAGCGGGAGGATCGTCTTCGTCGGGTAGCGGGCGTTCCGATAGATCGGCGGCGTCTTGGCCGGGTCGAACTCGCGCTGGCAGATGGCGCGGGTCAGATCCTCCGCCGCCTGACCCGGCCTCGCGCAGGGCGTGGTCAGCTCGCGCAGCTGCTTCGCGTACCAGGGCGTGTTCAGGTACGACCAGACGATGACGGTCACGTCGCGTCGAATCCCCTCCACCTCCTGCACGTACCAGAGCGGGAAGGTGTCGTTGTCGCCGTTGGTGAAGAGAACGCCGTACGGCTCGACCGACATGAGGAGGTTGTACGCCCAGTCCCTTGCGGCGTAGTCGCCGGCTCGGGATGCGTACGGCCAGTTCAGCACGAGCGGGATCAGCGCCACCAGCAGGACGGGCGAGCCCAGGAGGAGCGGCCGCGTCCGCGTTGCGAGCGCCTCGGCGGCGCTCAGCCACAGGGCGGTGATCCCGATTCCCGCCCAGAGCCCCCACATCGAGAAGGAGACCAGGAAGAAGTAGTCGCGCTCGCGGACCTCGGCCATGTCGGGCGAGATGCCGAGCGCGTTCGACTGGCCGAAGCCGTACTTGAAGTTCAGGTAGAAGACCAGCCCGACGGAGAGCGTCGCGAACAGCGCGCCGATGTAGGCGAAGCTGGTCCGATCGTTCTTCCAGTGCCGCCAGGCCCCGTACGCGCCGAGGGCCAGGAAGAGCAGCGTGAACGGCGTGCGCGCCGCCGCGAAGTAGCCCGTGCTCCCCATGAGCGAGCGGGCCCACTGCCAGTCGAAGTACTGGAAGTAGTTGGCGAGCTGGCTGCCGAAGGAGGCGAGTCGATCCGATACGGGCGGCTTCTGGTACTGCTCGCGCGCGAGCGCCGCGGAGAGATTCGCGCAGCCCGCCTTCCCCAGCGTCAGCACGCTGACCAGCGCGTCGCCCATGGAGTCGCACGTCGGGTCGGCCTCGTTGATCACGGGGCGCAGCCGGGCGCGGATCGGCAGATACAGATGCACCGAAAGGCCGATCACCGCGAACACCACGCTCCAGGCGTAGATCCGCCAGTTCAGGAAAGCCTGTGGCTTCACCAGGAAGAACAGCAGGAAGAGCGCGGGCGCTGCCAGGAAAGCCATCAGGTGGTTGGCGACGGATAGCGAGAGCACGAACGCGACGAAGATCAGCGCGTTGTCGTCGTGCCACCGGCCGGTCGCCGCGCCGGAACGGCGGTGCGCCTCTACATGATCGCGCCAGAGGAAGGCTACCCAGCTGAGCAGAGCGATGGTGAGCAGGCTCACCGTATACACCTTCTCGTTCACGTTGCTCTGGTTCCACACCGTGTACGCCGTGGCCGACACCAGCACCGCCACGCCGGCGCCCACTCGCCGAACGATCTCGTTCTCGGTGAAGGTGGTGAGGATCCGGTGCACCACCAGGTACCAGAAGATCGCCGAGCCCGCGCCCATCGCCGCCGAGAAGAGGTTGATCCGCACGGCGGGGCTGAGCCCCGTGGGCGCGAGCAGTAGCTCCCAGGCGCGCGCCATGAGCACGAAGAGCGGGTTCCCCGGCGGGTGCGGAATGCCGAGGTTATGGGCCGTCGCGATGTACTCGCTCGTGTCCCAGAACGCGGTCGTCGGCGCGAGGGTGATCGCGTACAGGGCGAAGACCAGCCCGCCGG
This sequence comes from Gemmatimonadota bacterium, assembly GCA_019348265.1. Lineage (GTDB taxonomy): Bacteria > Gemmatimonadota > Gemmatimonadetes > Longimicrobiales > Longimicrobiaceae > JAHWJV01. The sequence continues at coordinate 2,462 of JAHWJV010000324.1, read as the reverse complement.
CGAACAGCGCCCACCAGTACGGAGGCCGGCCCTGAACCGGTGGAGGAGTCGTGTCGCGCGGCGCGTAAACGCGCGCGGCAGGGGTCGCTTGGGCCATGCGAAAACGAGAGGAGCGCGGGTTCGAACCGACGGATAAACCGGACAAAGCTAAACGGTTACCCGGGGATGACGCCAGGGAGAGGAGACTTCAGTCTTCCAGTCTTCAGTTTCCGTTCCCAGTTTGCCAGTTGCCAGCTACCAGTGGTGAGATCGCGCAGATGAATCAAGTCGTCCGGCCCCCGACCCGGGCCGAACGACTGAAGACCGACGACTGAAGACCGAAGACTTCTTTAAAACGTAATCTCCGCCCCCACCTGCACGAAGATCTGGTTCGTCAGGCCGCGGCCGTTGTAGTTGGAGATGTAGTCGTTGGCGCCGTAGCGGATGGCGAAGTTGCGGGACAGCTCCAGCGCGCTGGCGATGCCGATGTTGGCGAGCAGATCGGTGTCTTTCTCGCCGAACAGGCCCTGGTCGCCGTAGCGGACCTGGCCGAGGCCGGCCTCGAGGATGATCGGGAGCATCCCTTCCGCACCGCCGCGGGGGACGAAGGAGAACTCCGCTCCAGTGCTCCAGTGATCGACGTCGATCTTGCGGCGGAGCGTTCCCGCCTCGTTCGGCTGTGAGCGCTGGAAGTTTCCGTAGAGCGCGAACTGGTCGGACAGCTTGAATGCGGCGCGACCGCCGTACGCGACCGATTCTTCCAGCTGCGGTCCATTCACCGGAAGCGTCCCGAAGAAGCCGTAGCCGACGTAGGGTTGCACGGAAAGGCGACCGCCGACCTGTGCCGCGGCCGGAGCGGCAGCACCGACCAGAAGGAGGGCGAACAAAGCAATGGTGCGTTTCATCTTCCACTCCGTTGAAGTTGTCGTGCGTGGAATCGCAACGATTCCGCGGGACGTTTCGGGCAAGAGGACTGCCAGGACGCGCCCGGAATAAAATCCAGGCAATATCTCGATAAAGCGCCGGTGAGCGGCGTCGACGGCCCGCGCGATTGTCCTCCCGCCGGGCCAGCGGCCGACCTGCCGGCGGGACATTGCGACGTTTGACTTTCCCCCGCGTTCACGGGAGATTCAGCCTTCGCACTCGAGCAGGGGAGAACGCTGGACCGTCCGCTATGGCCGGCAGCCAACCGCCGGCCGATCATACCCGGAATATGCACCTGCACCCGTCCTTCCCGGAGTTCCAGGGGTTCGCCCGCGAGGCGTCGCTGGTTCCCGTTTACTCGGAGCTTCTGTTCGACACCGAGACCGCGGTTTCGGCGTACCAGAAGCTCGCGCGGCCACCTTTCGGCTTCCTGCTCGAATCCGTAGTCGGAGGCGAGACGTGGGCGCGGTATACCTTTTTGGGAACCGAGCCGCGCGCGGCCTGGCGCCTCGACGACGGGCGCGTGGATCACTGGGCTCCGGCCTCCGGATGGACGACGGGAACGCCCTCGGCCGACCCGCTCGAGGAGCTCTGTCAGCTGCTCCTGAAGGACGAGCCGGCACACGTGCCGGGGCTGCCTCGCTTCTGGGGCGGGGCGGTCGGCTTCTTCGGGTACGACGTCGTCCGCCTGGTCGAACACCTCCCCGACGCGCCGCCCGCCGTGCTCGATCTGCCTGACGCACTCTTCATCCAGACGGGGGCGGTGCTCGCGATCGACAACCTGTTCGGTCGTGCGAAGGTCATCGTCCCGGTGGAGACCACGGGTGCGGACGAGGCGGAGCTGCGGCGGCGGTACGAAGCCGCCGGCGTGGAGATCGCTACCCTGGTCGAGCGCCTGCAGACCAGCGACCCGCCCGCCCCGCTCACGCTCTCGCCACTGGAAGGTGACCCGGCCTTCGAGAGCCGCACCACGCGCGGGGACTACGAGGGCCAGGTGCGCCGTATCCAGGAGTACATCCACGCGGGGGACGTCTTCCAGGTGGTGCTGTCGCAGCGGCTCAGCATGCCGCTGGAAGCGCCGCCCTTCGACCTTTACCGCGTGCTCCGCACGGTCAACCCGTCGCCGTACCTCTTTTTCCTGGACCTCGATGGATTCCAGCTGGTCGGATCGTCGCCGGAGGTGCTGGTGCGCATGGAGGAGGGGAAGGTGCTGGTGAGGCCAATCGCCGGCACGCGCCCGCGCGGCGAGACCGCGGCGGAGGACGCGGCGCTCGCGCAGGATCTTCTCGCGGATCCGAAGGAGCTGGCGGAGCACCTGATGCTGGTAGACCTGGGGCGCAACGACGTCGGGCGCGTCGCGAACATCGGCTCGGTCGAGCTGGTTCGCCGAATGGAAGTCGAGCGTTACTCACACGTCATGCACATCGTGAGCGAGGTTCGCGGCAAGGTGAGCGCCAGCGTGCCGCCGCTCGAGGTCGTGCGCGCCGCGTTTCCTGCGGGCACGCTCTCCGGGGCGCCGAAGGTCCGCCCGATGCAAATCATCGCCGAGCTCGAGGCGC
>JAHWJV010000323.1 GCA_019348265.1 Gemmatimonadota bacterium | reverse complement strand
CGTAAGTGCGAAAGTGCGAGATTGCGAAAGTACGCGTGCTCTCACTCTCCCGCAGCCCGCACTTTCGCACTTTCTTACAGTCCGTACCGCTGCAGACGCCGATACAGCGCGCTGCGGCTCAGGCCGAGAGCTTCCGCCGCGTGGCTCACGTTGCCGTGGTAGCGTTTCAGCGCCTTCTGGATGAGGAGTCTCTCGACATCCTCCAGGGGGAGCTCGTCCAGGTCCTGGGCCTGGCCCGGCCGGGAGCGGAGGTTCAGGTCCGCGACGGTCACGCTCTCGCCCTGCGAGAGCAGCACGGCCCTTTCGACGGTATGCTCCAGCTCCCGGATGTTGCCGGGCCACTCGTAGGCCAGTAGCTGCTGCATCGCGTCCGGCGAGAAACCCGTCACCGGCTTGCGATACTGGAGCGCCTGCCGGCGGAGGAAGTGGCTGGCGAGAGCGGGGACGTCGTCTCGGCGCTCGCGCAGCGCGGGGATCTGCACCTCCACCGTGTTCAGTCGGTACAGCAGGTCCTCGCGAAACCGCCCCTCGGCCACTTCCTGCCGGATGTCCACGTTCGTGGCCGCGAGCACGCGTACGTCCGCCTGCTGCGTCCGCGACGAGCCGACCCTCTGGAACTCGCCGGTCTGAAGCACTCGAAGCAGCTTGGCCTGCAGCTTGGCGGGTAGGTTGCCGATCTCGTCGAGGAAGAGCGTCCCTCCGTCGGCGGCCTCGAAGAAGCCGGTGCGGTCCGTCTTGGCGTCGGTGAAGGCGCCGCGCACGTGGCCGAAGAGCTCGCTCTCGAAGACACCCTCCGAGATCCCGCCGGCGTTGACGGTCACCAGCGGCTTGCGGGAGCGTCGGGAGGAGGCGTGCAGCCAGCGCGCCACGATCTCCTTGCCCGTCCCATGCTCGCCGGTGATCAGCACGTTCGCGTCGGACGGTCCCACGCGCTGCATCAGGTGCAGCACCGGCTGCATCGCGCGAGACTCCGCGATCAGCAGCGGCAGCCCCTCACCGCGCAGACGCCGGTTCTCGTCCTCCAAGCGTTCGGTGTTCCTCAGGGCGTGGCTGAGCTCCACCTGGGTGCGCATCGTGGCGAGAAGGCGCGCGTTGTCCCACGGCTTCTCGATGTAGTCGCGCGCCCCGCGCCGCATCGCCTCCACCGCCGTCTCCACGCTTCCCCACGCAGTCATCAGCACCACCGGCAGGCTCGGATGAACCGCGTGAATCCGAGTCAGCAGGTCCAGCCCCTCCCGCCCGGACGTGGTGTCCTGCGCGTAGTTCATGTCCATCAGCACCACGTCGATCGCCTGCTCCGTAACGGCCGTCGCAATCTGCCCCGGCGTCGTCGCCGTCGCGATCTCGTATCCCTCGCTCTTCAGCAGCAGCTTCAGCGCCTGCAGGATGTCGGGCTGGTCGTCGGCTATCAGGATACGAGCGGAGTCGCGCACGGTCGTTAAAAACGGTTCAGGCGGTTGAGGCGAGTGGGGGATCGGCGGTCCCGTCCGCTTCGGCGGCCCGGACCCAGGGCGAGCTGGACAGCAGCTCGGCGGCGGCGTCCGCTTCCCGGGGGCGGGAGAAATGATAACCCTGGCCGAAGTCGCAGCCGAGATCGGCCAGCATGTCCACGTGCTCGGCGACCTCGATGCCTTCGGCGACCACCGACAGTCCCAATCGGCGGGCGAGCGTGATCATGCTGGAGACCAGCAGCGAGTGGCGGTGGTCCGTGTGCATCCGGCTCACGAAGGAGCGATCGATCTTCAGCCCGTCGAGAGGCAGCGTGTGCAGGTAGCTGAGCGAGGCGAATCCGGTCCCGAAGTCGTCCATGAATAGCTGAATGCCAAGCTCCTTTAGGCGACCTAACGTCCGTGCGACCCGGTCGGTGTTCTCCACCACCATGCTCTCGGTGATCTCCAGCTTCAGCGTACGCCCGGCGATCCCGCTGTTGAGGACCGCGTTCCGGACCTGGTCGACCAGGTCGTCCTGCCGGAGTTGCCGTGAAGAGAGGTTCACCGCAACGAACAGCTCGCGGTCGCCGGAGGTCACCTGCCACTCGCGGAGCTGTGCGCACGCGGTCTCCAGCACCCACTTTCCGAGCGCTACGATATGCCCCGTCTCCTCGGCGATGCCGATGAAGTCTAGCGGAGGAATCATCCCGCGGACGGGGTGGGCCCAGCGGATCAGCGCCTCGAACCCGGCGAGCCGGTTGGTGACCAGATCGACCAGGGGCTGGTAGTGCACCCGCAGCTCCCCGCGCTCCACGGCGTAGCGAAGCTCGGTCTCCACCTGCAGACGCAGCAGCGCGTCGGCGTGCATCTTCTCGTCGAACAGCTCGTAGAGTGAGCCTCCGATGGCCTTCGCCCGGTACATGGCCATGTCGGCGCTGCGCAGCAGCTGGTCGGGCCCTTCCGCGTCCTCTCCGCTCCCGAGAACGATGCCTATGCTCGCCGATGTGAAGACCTCCTGGCCGCCGAGCTCGTACGGCGCCGCCAGCCGGTCGAGGATGCGCTGGGCGACGCGAATGGCGTCGCCGGCACCGGTGACGTTTTCGAGCAGGATGGCGAACTCGTCCCCGCCGAAGCGTGCGACCGTGTCCTCCGGCCGCATCTGGGTACGGAGCCGGTGCGCCACCGTGCGGAGTAGCTCGTCGCCGACGCCGTGGCCCAGGCTGTCATTCACGACCTTGAAGCGGTCGAGGTCCAGATACAGAATGGCGAAGCGCGCCTCAGGCTTGCGAGCGAGGCGAGCGGCGGCCTGTGCGAGCCGGTCGGAGAACAACATGCGGTTGGGGAGGCCGGTGAGCGCGTCGTGGAAGGCTGCCTGGCGTAACGCGGCCTCCATGCGCTGGCGCTCCGACACGTCGCGGGCGAAGCCCTGCACCCCCTCGACCTGACCGGCACGCACGACGGGGCTCTCCACCCGCTCCAGAATCACCGCGTGGCCGGCCTTGTGGCGCGCCGAGACGGTGTAGCTCGCCCGGTGCCCATCCGCTCGCCCGTGTCCGGGTGAGGCATCGTCGTCGCGGTCGGAGCGGCGCTCGCCCAGCACCAGAGCGCACATCTCCCCGATCAGCTCCTGGGGCTCGTATCCGAGGACCGCGTGCACCGACGGCGAGAGGTAGGAGAAGCGATGATCCAGCCCGAGGACGTAGAAGAACGTCTCCTTGTTGCCCTCGACGAGGAGGCGGAAGCGCTCCTCGCTGCTCCGAACGGCGTCCGCCGCCGCGTGGTGATCCGTGATGTCGCGGGAGTTGAAGACGATGCCGCCGACCACCGGGTCTTCCACCAGGTCCCGCCCCGTCGCCTCGAACAACCGCCACTCGCCGTCCTGCGCGCGGAACCGGCACCTCGTAGTCAGAGTCGCGCCCGGGGACATCAGGAGGCGTTTCACCGCCGCTCGGAGCTGATCCGCGTCGGCCCGGTGGACGAGGTCGAAGATATTCCGCCCGACTGCATCCTTGGCAGAGACGCCCAGAGCACTCTCGACCGACAGACTCTCGTACAGGATGACGCCGTCAGGATCGATCACGGTGATGATGTCGAGTGCGCCCTCGATCAGCGCCCGGAAGTATTCCTCGGTGTCGCGGAGTACTTCCTGGGCGGTCGCGAGACGCGCGATGTCGAAAACGGTGCCGGTGATCGCACGCCGCTCGCCCAAACGGACCCGCGACGCGTGGAACTCCACCTGGTTGACGCGGCCGTCCTTACGGAGACCGCGGAAGGAGTCGCGGAACGTCGGCGCGTCCCCCTCGCACCAACGCAGAAAGCGCGTCGTCACTCCCGAGTGCTCCTCCGAGCTGACGAGCTGCTCGAAAGTCAGCGCGGTCATCTCGCGAGCCGGGTAGCCGAACAGATCCGCGAAGCGTGCGTTCACGTACGAGAAGCCGCCGTTCTGGAAGATGAACGCGCCCGCGTGGGAGCTCTCCAGGATCGCGCGATAGCGCGCGGTCTCGCTGCGTAGCGCCAGGGCCGCCGCCCTCCCGCGCAATCGCCCGCGCACCGCAGCGAGCAGGTCGTCCGGGCGCACGGGGTGGCTCAACCGATCGTCCATCACGGAGACGACGCCCTCCGGCAGGGCGGGACCCTCCGGGTCGTGACCGGTGAGCACGAGCGGGATGTGCGGGTCGCGGCGTCGCAGCTCCTCGCAGAATTCCCAGAGCTCCAGGCTCGGATTACCCGCGTCCACGAGCACGAGGTCGACGTGGGTGATTCGCGTCATCGCCGCGCCCAGGCTGGGCGGGCAGAGAACTTTCACCGGCTCGCGGGAGAGCTCCTCAGCGAGCGCGGCGCGTCTCTTCGGGTCCAGAGATACCACGAGCACGCCGGGCCTCGTGTCGTACAGCGAGCCGTCCGCCAGAGTGCGCATAGATCCAGTCACCCATTCCGGTGCAGCAGGAAGAACGTCGATGGGCGATCCGGCCCGCCTTTCGGCTACCGGGCGCATCCGGTAGAAGTCTCGGCGGGAAGGCTGGCACT
>JAHWJV010000322.1 GCA_019348265.1 Gemmatimonadota bacterium | reverse complement strand
TCCTCAGCTTCTACGAACACGCCTGCTCCAGCAGTTGAAGCAGATCCGGCCCTCTGGCTTCGGCAGTTCCGGCTGGAGCGGCGGCGTCAAGACCGCCCGGAGCTCATCCCACTCGTTTGCGTGGGGCGGGCATCCCGCGGAGGCGCCGCTCGGCATATCGGGCGCGCGGGAACAATCGAGGCGGTGACGGGAAATACGAAGGGCCACGAGGCGTCGTGCCTCCAGAAGTCACCGAACGAACAATGATGCGATACGAATTGTTGGCGGGCGCGAGCCTCCTGGCGCTGAGCACTGTTGCCTGCGCCACCACCACCCAGCGTGTAGCGCCCACCGGCGCTGCCGCAACCGCTGCATCGAGTGCCGTGACCGAGAACCCTCTCCTGGCCCCATGGACCGGCCCATACGGCGGCGTTCCACCCTGGGACCGGGTGCGTCCGGAGGACTTCCCCGAGGCCTTTCAGATGGCGATCGACACGCGACGCGCGGAGATCGAGGCCATTGCGAAAAACCGGGAGCGGGCCACCTTCCAGAACACCTTCATTCCGCTGCAGGATTCGGGGCGTCAGCTCGGGCGGGTTGGCACTCTGTTCGGGGTGATGACGAGCAACGTGAACACCCCCGCGTACCAGGCGCTGGACCGGGAGTGGTCGCCGCGGCTTGCGGCGGCATCGGACGAGATCACCTTCAACGAATCGCTCTTCCGGCGCATCGAGGCCGTGCACGCGGGCCGGGCGGGATTGCCCGCGGAGCAGCAGCGGCTCGTAGAGCGGACATACGAGCAGTTCGTGCGCAGCGGCGCCCGGTTGAATGCGCAGGAGAAGGCCGAGCTGGGCCGCATCAACCAGCAGCTCGCCGGCCTCTTCTCCGACTTTTCCCGGAAGGTGCTGGCCGACGAGAACACGTGGGTCCACATCGAACGTGAAGCGGATCTGGCGGGGCTGCCCGAGTCGCTGCGCGCCTCCTACCGGGCCGCGGCCCAGGAGCGGGGCCTGACCGGCTGGGCGGTGGTCAACACGCGCTCCAGCGTGGATCCGTTCCTCACCTTCGCGGACGACCGGGCCCTTCGTGAGCGGGTCTGGAACGCCTTCAAGAGCCGCGGCGACAACGGCGGGGAGAACGACACGAAGCGGACGATCGCCGAGATCGTCAAGCTGCGAGCGGAGCGGGCGGAGCTGCTGGGCTACGACAGCCATGCGCACTGGCGCATGCAGGGCACCATGGCCGGGACGCCGGAGCGCGCGCAGGAGCTGATGAGGCGCGTCTGGCCCGCCGCGGTGGCCCGCGTGCGGGAAGAAGTGGCCGACATGCAGGGAATCGCCGCCCGCGCGGGGCAACGCATCACGGTTGAGCCGTGGGACTACCTGTACTACGCGGAGAAGGTCCGCAAGGAGCGCTACGATCTCGATCAGAACGAGGTGAAGCCTTACTTCGAGCTGAACAACATGATCAAGGCCGCCTTCTGGACGGCGGAGCAGCTATACGGCCTCACCTTCCACGAGATCACGGGGCAGGTACCGGTCTTCCATCCGGACGTGCGCGTCTGGGAGGTGAAGGAGGGCGAACGGCACGTGGGCCTCTTCTACGGCGACAATTTTGCCCGTACCGGCAAGCGCTCCGGTGCCTGGGCATCGACGTATCGCGGGCATGAAGCGTTCACGGGCCGGGGCATCACTCCGCTGAGCTCGAACAACAACAACTTCGTCAAGGGCGCGCCCGGGGAGCCGGTCCTGATCTCGCGCGACGACGCCGAGACGCTGTTCCACGAGTTCGGTCATGCTCTGCACTCGCTGCTCTCGGAGGTCAACTACCCTGGGCTGGCGGCCACGCCGCGTGACTACGTGGAATATCCCTCGCAAGTCATGGAGCACTGGGTGCTGACGCGCCCTGTGCTGGACCGGTTCGCCCGCCACTACCAAACGGGCGAGCCCATGCCGCAGGCGCTGGTGGACAAGATCAAAGCGAGCGAGACGTTCAATCAGGGCTATGCGACGACGGAGTACCTCTCCGCTGCCCTGGTCGACATGGCGCTACACACCCTTCCGGACGGCGAAGTGGACGCCGCGGCCTTCGAGCGCGGGTCCCTAGCGGATATCGGCATGCCACGCGAGATCGCGATGCGGCACCGCCTGCCGCACTTCAACCATCTGTTCACCAGCGACGCTTACTCCGCTGGCTACTATAGCTATCTCTGGTCCGAGGTGATGGACGCCGACACGTGGCAGGCGTTCGAGGAGTCCGGCAACGTGTTCGATCCAGAGCTCGCGCGGCGGGTGCGCCGCTACATCCTGGCGCCGGGCAACTCTACTGATCGCGCTGAGGCGTACCGGCAGTTTCGGGGGCGCGACCCCGAGATAGAGGCGTTGCTCGAGGTGCGTGGTTTCCCCACCGGGAGCATCAAGTAGTGCGGCTGGCTCGCTAGACGAAACGGGGCGGCGGGATTCGTTCCGCCGCCCCGTTTCGTGCCCTACCCTCGCCCGTCCCGGTTCAGGTCCCACGCTTGGAGCCCTCCGTCTACGACTCTCGCCGCCATTGGGTTTGGCGTGAGTCGAGGACCCAGATCGCCTCTCGCGCCCCTGCTAATCGCGGCGGAACCGCTCAAGTTTCGACGAGCGGCTCGTCGGGCGCTCTCCGGTTCCCTAGCCTCTCCTCCACCCAGAGCACTTCGACCGCCGTGCCGATCGCCAGTGTCAGCGGCAGGGCGAGGAGCGCCCCGAGAACGCCGAAGATCGCGCCGAAGAGAAGCAGCGAGAGCAGCGTCACGAACGGATGAATAGATGCCGCGCCGGACATGACGAAGGGGTAGACGAAGTTTCCCTCCACCTGCTGGATCACGAGCACTGCTATCCCGACGTACAGTGCCGTCTGTGGCTCGTAGAAGAGGGTGACCAGCACGGCCAACGCACCCCCGATCCACGGGCCGACGATGGGGATCAGCTCGAACATTCCGGCGAACACCCCCAGCAGGAGCGGGTAGGGCGCGCCGAGCACCCAGAAGGCGATCCCGCTGAGCGTACCGATGATGACCATCGAGAGCAGCGTGCCGCGGATCCAGCCGCCGAGCCGGTGCGCGATCAGGTGCATCATCCGGCGAAAGGCGGGCTGACGCTCGCGCGGAATCGTGCGCAGCACCGGGTCCAGGAGCTGCTCGTTCGGCTGGGCGACCACATAGATGGACCCCGCGAGGACGAGGATCACGATCCCCAGGATCTCGAGCACCCCGAAGGCCTGGGTCAGCAGCGTCATCCCCAGAGCAGCCGGGTCCTGCAACAGCTTTTCCAGTGGGGCGCCCAGCAGGTCCACCTCGAGTCCCGTCTGCTGGCGAAGCTGCGCCTGCCAACCCTCGATCTTCGCCTCCACCTGCGGCAGGTCCAGAGCCAGGCTCCGCAGCTGCGGAAGAAGTGCGGCGAAGCCCTGCCAGACGCCAAGCCCGATGACTCCCACCGTCGACACAGCCACGACCACCGTCGCGAGGCCTCGCCGGAGCGGGACCCGCACGACGATCGAATGGAAGGCGAGCGCGAGGATCGCGCCCACGAAGCCGATCAGCGCGACCCGGGACACGACGTCGAAAAAGCGGAAGAGCAGCGCCAGAAGGAAGAGCATCGCGATGGCGGAATAGAGCCGCGCCCCCTGCCGAGCGGCCAGCCGCTCGGGGAGCCGCTCGGCCGCGCGCACCCATTCCTGGCCTGCGTCGGCCGAAGCGGGGCGCTCAATCGGTACGTTTTCGTTCTGCATCGCGTGATTCCGGTTGCGTACGAAGCGGCTGGGGCTGGGGGCGGCGCCGGGAGAGCCTGCACGCGCCGGACCACGCGGCAGCGTGGAACTCACCTGCGCATAGGGCGCCCGCTACTTCCCGCACTCCGCCCGGACAGCCATGTTGAAGCGTGACGAGCGGTCGCTCGTCACCTCAGCCCTCCCCCCGCCGGCGGCGGCTCGACCGGACCCAACGCGGAGCACCCCATGAGCTTCAGATCGCAGACACTCGCCCTGACGCGGCTCCTTTGCCTCACTCTCGGCATAAGCGCCTGCCTCTCGTCCGCCGAGATCGCCAGCGCGCAGCAGACTCCGGCAGCGGGTCAGCAGACGCCGGCGGCGGCCCCTCGTCCGCCCGGCGGCGGGATGATCCCCCCGGATACCATGCTGGCCAACGACCTGCGCGGCTTCACGTCCATCTTCGACGGAACGCTGCGCGGCTGGGACGGGGATACCACCTTCTGGCGCGCCGAGAACAACACCATCATCGGCGAGAGCACGCCGCAGAAGGTCGTGACCCGCAACACCTTCCTGATCTGGCGGGACGGCCGCCCGCGCGACTTCGAGCTGAAGGCGGAGGTCCGGCTGAGCGGAACCAACAGCGGGATTCAGTTCCGCAGCACGGAGATGCCGGAAGTCGGCCGGTGGGTGCTCCGCGGGTACCAGGCCGACATCGACTTCACGGCCGGATTCTTCGCGAACATCCACGAGGAGCGGATGCGCAAC
>JAHWJV010000321.1 GCA_019348265.1 Gemmatimonadota bacterium | reverse complement strand
GGGACGGCAGAGCTCTTTTGCGCTGGTGGGTCGGTTGATGGACGAGGTGTTCCTCTCCTGGTCCGCGGTCGTACCCGTCCGGGAGGGAGACGCGATCGGCGAGGTCCCCGTGAGGGGAGGAGCGGCACGCGCAGCGAAGGCTGTGGCCGGGCGGAACGTCACGGCGCTTGTACCGCGCGGGGAGGAGGCGGCGGTGCGGTGGACACTGGAGCCGCGAACGATCCATGCGCCCGTCGCGAAGGGTGACACCGTGGGCACCGTCGTCGTCGTGCGGGGTGATGCGGAGATGGCGCGCGTGCCGGCGCTCGCGGCGGGCGCCGTCGCGCGCCGCCCCTGGTGGCGGTTCTGGGGCGGCTGAGTTCGCGACCAGCCGCTGTCCACGCGGAAGCCCGGCCTCCCTACGCCGGTGGACACCCTTGATGAGGCCCTAGCGCGCCAGGGCCTCTTGATTGGGTGACGGAACGCAGCGGAACCGCTCTGCTGCCGCGCCATTCCACCGAGTTTCGCACCTCACCGCGCACACCCGGCGGAACCAGGGCTCACCGCGCGATCGGTGCCGCCGGGGCTCACAGGGGCGCACGCAATCCGACCCTCCATTGCGCGTGGGTTTCCCACCGTTCTACTCCGACCACTGCGCCGACCACCGCCCCCAGCGGTGCGGCATACACGGCGCCGGCAATGAAGCCAAGGAACGCCCACGCAGGATCCCCATCGAGTGCGACGAGCCCCCCCAGCGCGACTCCGCCGGCCAACCCCCCGATGCCGGCTCCCTTAACTGCCCCCATCAGGTGGTTGCGTCCGCGACTGATCTCCAGCCGCTGCACATCCTCCATCGGAAGAACCAGCCGGTCGGTCGGGCGGCCCCTTTCGAGCACGAGGCTGTCGGTATCCATGAGCACAGCGCGCCCGACCAGGGGCTTGGCCGCGACCTCCGGGGCATGTACGCGCACACGTGTAGAGCGCGTGATGGGTCCGCCCTCCCATTGCGCGGAGAGGCCACTTCCCGGGAGCATCAGCGCGAGAACGACGAGAGTGAGTGCCTTCATGTGTGTACCGGAGGAAGAGGGTGATGCCGGTGGGACTCGCGGGGAGGATATGGTCGCAGGCTAAATCTCGCGTCAGTTCAGAATCAACTCCCCGGCGAAAGAGCGGCTCGTGCGCGAGACGGCGGGGTTTCGCCTGCTGGGGCTGATCCGTATGCTTACTGGTGCGTTCTCGCGCGTACCGAGCGGTGAAGAGCGGTCCCGCGGCCCACTTGCGCCGGTTGCGGCTGCACGATCCGCGGCGACGGGTACGTCGCGGGCCTACCCCCGCTCGTCGGAGTCTCTGTCGATGAAACGCTTCGTGATCCTGCTCGCCGCGGTCATGAGTCTCGCCGGGTTCTGGCGCATCGCCGCCGCGCAGACCGCACCGGTCCCCCGGCCCGATGAGCGGGCGGTGGGGCAGTTCGGCGCGGGTGCCGCCGCGCGCGCGGCGCAGAACGGCAGGGCGGCCAGCGAGGCGCTCGAGCGCTCGGACCGCCTGATGCGCGACTGGCTCACGCTGGCCGATTCGAGCTCGGGACTGCTTCCGCGAAACACGACCGACTCGCGGGACATCTGGAACGCGAAGGACACGGCGGCCGACCTGTATCCCTTCCTGGTACTCACCGCCTGGTTCACCGACCACGAGCTGTTCGCCGGACGGATGCAGGATTTGCTCATGACCGAGACGGCGCTCACCTCGCGCGTGGGACGCCTGCCGGACACCTACTCTTTCTCGAAGCAGGGCTTCGCGACGGAGCAGCCCGATCTCCCCAGCATCATGTTCGGGAGCGCGGAGTACGCGAAGGACGCGCTGATGAATATCACCGAGTGGCTCGGCGCCAGCCCCTGGCGCGCGCGGATGCTCGGGCTGGTGGACGACGCCTGGCGCTTGGCGCCGGTCGAGACGCCGTACGGCCGCATCGTCTCGACCGATCCCGAGGTCAACGGAGACATGCTCCTCGTGCTCGGTCGGATCTACTGGATGACCCGCGATCCGAAGTACCTGGAGTACGCCATCCGGCTCGGCGACTACTACCTGCTCGGCGAGCGCCATCCGACCCGCGACTTCGAGACCCTGCGCCTGCGCGACCACGGCAACGAGATCGTCTCGGGGCTGACTGAGCTGTACGCCACGGTCAAGCAGGCGAACCCGCACAAGGCCGTGGCGTACCAGGCGCCGCTGCACGCCATGCTCGACCGCATCCTGGAGGTGGGGCGGAACGAGGACGGCCTCTTCTACAACGTGATCGACCCTCGCGCCGGTAAGCCGACGAACACCGGGATCGCCGACAACTTCGGGTATGTGCTGAACGGGCTCTACACCGTCTACCTACTGGATGGCACTCCGGCGTACCGCGACGCGGTGCGGAAGGCACTCGGTTCGTTGAACGCGCGATATCGTGGGTACAACTGGGAGAATCTCGGGCAGGACGGCGACGCAGACGCGATCGAGGGCGCGCTCTACCTCCTCAACCGGGAGCCGGATTCGTCAGCGGCGGAGTGGATCGACTACCAGACGCGCTGGATGTGGAGCAAGCAGGACTCGGCGCACCGTCCCAACACCGAGCGGTGGCGCGGGCGCGGCATCGTGGAGGGTGGCTATGCCGACGGCAACTTCAACCGCACCTCGCTGATGTACGCGCTGTGGAAGACGGCGGGGACGAGCGCCCATCCCTGGCGCCGCGACGTCCGGGTCGGGGCCGTCCGCGAGGCCGGGGCGGTTCTGCTCAACATCGTCGCGGACAGCGCCTGGGCCGGCGAGCTGCGCTTCGATGTACCCCGCCACCGCCTCTACCTGGGGATGCCCGTGGATTGGCCGCGGATCAACTCGTACCCGGAGTGGTTCACGGTCGAGCCGGCAAAGGTCTACGAAGTGCGTGACGAGGCGACCGGGGCGCGCTCCGAGCACACGGGCGCCGAGCTGCAGCGCGGCTGGCGGCTTCGCCTGGCGCCCGGCGAGCAGCGCTGGCTGTCCCTCCGGCCGCTCACGGCGGGCGCCCGCGGTGCAGCCGCCCGGTAGCGGCTCCCGATCCGTTCACCATCCAATCTCCGACGAACGCCATGAGAGCCCTTCTCCCCGCGCTGGTCGTGCTAGGCGCCTGCGCGCAGACGCCCCCGGCCGATCGTGTTCCCTCCGCAACCTCGGCCCCGCGCGCTTCCGCGACGGCGGCGCCGGTGCGGCCCGGTATCGACGTGTTCCTCTCCGACATTCCCGAGCGGCTGCGAGGAAAGCGGGTCGGGCTGATCACCAACCACAGCGCGATCGATTCCAGGGGCACGGCGGCCATCGACCTGATCGCGAACCATCCGCAGCTGAGGCTCGTCGCGCTTCTCGCCCCCGAGCACGGAATTCGAGGAACCGTCGCCGCGGGCGAGAAGATCCAGGACGAGACGGACCCTCGGACTGGCGTTCCGATCTACTCGCTTTACAAGGCGGAAGATAGAGGACCGACGGAGGAGATGTTGAAGGATGTCGATGCCCTGGTGTACGATCTCCAGGAGGTCGGCGGCCGCACCTGGACCTACGTATCCACCATGGCTCTGTCGATGCAGGCCGCGGTGAGGAAGGGCATCCCCTTCGTGGTGCTCGATCGACCGAATCCGATCGGCGGAGTGATCGTCGAGGGCGCCCTGCTCGATCCCAAGTTCAAGTCGTTCGTCGGGATGTACCCCATCCCGGCTCGACACGGGATGACCGTCGGGGAACTGGCGATGCTGTTCAACCAGCAGCACGGAATCGGCGCGGACCTGATCGTGGTCCGGGCCGAGAACTGGAGGCGCTCGCAGTGGTTCGACGAGACGGGCCTGCCCTGGGTGAACCCTTCCCCGAACCTTCGCTCTCTCGCCGCGCTGCAGAGCTACCCGGGTTCGGTCTACTTCGAGGGGACCAACATCTCGGAAGGGCGGGGGACTGATCGGCCGTTCGAGCAGATCGGCGCCTCCTGGCTGAAGGCCCCGGAAGTAGCGCATGCGATGAACGAGATGCGGCTCCCCGGCATCCGATTCGACGCGGTGACGCTCGCGGTTGAGCCTACGGCGGCCAAGTTCAAGGGGCAGACGATCCCCGGGATCCGCTTCGCCATCACCGACCGCGAAGCGTACCGGCCGGTTCGCACGGCTCTGTTGCTGATCGACGAGATTCGCCGTCAGCACCCGCGCGATTTCGCGTGGACCGGCTCGATCGACCGCTTGACCGGATCCGACAAAGCGAGGCTCGCGATCGAGGCGGGGCGCCTCCCGGCGCTCCTGGCCGAATGGGACCGGGAGGCGGCCGAGTTCGCGCGGAGCCGCACGCCCTTCCTGCTCTACCGCTGAGCGGCGGGACTGCCAGCATGCGACGAATCGCTTCAGCCTGTTTGCTGCTCGCGAGCTTGACCGTCCTTTCTGCGGTCACCCCCGGGCCTCTCCCGTGTGATCGCCTCACGCGAGACAACGTAGACGAGTGCCTCCGGCTG
>JAHWJV010000320.1 GCA_019348265.1 Gemmatimonadota bacterium | reverse complement strand
GACGGCCGCGTCGGGGAACCTCCCGCTGGCCACGCGCGACCTGCAGGCGTACGTGCGGCGCTACGACGGCACGTCGTACGGCGACGAGGCGGCGCTCGCGCTGGCGCAGCTGTACCTGAATCAGGACTCGGCGGCGAAGGCGGTCGAGGTGCTGCAGGGCGCGACCGGTCGGATCGACGACTCCGCCGTCGGCCCGCAGTCGGCGCTTCTTCTGGCCGCGGCGCAGCAGGCCGCCGGGAAGCCGAACGACGCGATCCAGAGCTACCTCGCGGTGGGCGACCAGGCCGAGCTGAAGATGTACCAGGTGCAGGGGCTGCAGAACGCGGCGATCCTCCGCTTCGAGAGCGGCGACTTCGCGGGCGCGGCGGAGCTGTACCGCAGGCTCGTGGGGATGCAGCGAGAGGGTACCATGGACCGGCAGCTCTACGAGATGCGGCTCGCCGAGGCGGAGGCGCGTGCGGCGGCTAAGTAAGCCGCCCGCTAGAGCTCGTCATCGCCTTATGACCTCCCCTATCCCTGCGCCGCCGGGGCTCGCGGCTGCGCTGCTCTTCGAGATCCCTTACCCGCAGATCGACCCGGTCGCGCTGGACCTGCCCGGTCCGCTCGACATCCGGTGGTACGGCCTCGGTTACCTCTTCGCCTTTTCCGTCGGCTATCTGGTCCTCCGCAAGCTCGCCCGCGAGGGCTTCCTCCGCCTCGACCCCGACGCGATCGGCGACCTGCTCTTCGCGCTGATGCTCGGGACGATCCTGGGCGGCCGTATCGGCTACATCCTCTTCTACGACTTCGCCGAGTTCATCGCGGAGCCCACGCGGATCTTCCGTATCTGGGAGGGCGGGCTCTCCTTCCATGGCGGGCTGATCGGCGTGCTGCTGGCGGCGGCGCTGTTCGCGCGAAAGCAGGGACTCAGGTTCCTCAACCTCGGCGACTCGCTGGCGCTGGGAGTCCCGTTCGGGATCTTCGCCGTCCGCGTGGCGAACTTCGTGAACGGCGAGCTGTTCGGTCGGGTCGCCTCGCCTGACGTGCCCTGGGCGATGCGCTTCCCGACCGATCCGGCCGCGCTCCAGATGCTCGGCGCGCAGGGGACCAGCATGCGTCAGCGGGAGCTCATGATCGAGGCGGCCTACCAGACCGGGGTGTGGGACACCATGCGGCTTCAGGTGCCGCTCCGACACCCATCACAGCTGTACGAAGCCGCGACGGAAGGGCTGCTCCTCGGGCTCAGCCTCTGGACGGTGTACTTCGTGATGCGCCGCAGGAAGGTGATTCTTCCCGACGGAACGCTCGGGGGGATCTTCCTGCTCGGTTACGGTCTCTTCCGCTCGGTCGTGGAGCTGTTCCGACAGCCGGACGCGCAGTTTCGTGGGCCGGACGATCCGATCGGAACGGTGCTCGGTCCGCTGACCATGGGACAGACGCTCAGCGTGTTGATGATACTCGCGGGATTGTATCTGCTGTACCGCGGGTACAGGCGGTCACGAGGCGCACCGGCGGCAGGATAGCCGAGACGGATCGAACAACCATGCGAAAAGGCCCGCGGAAGCGGGCCTTTTCGCGCTCCGTGGATCGAGCCGTGCGTCAGACGGGCGGGACGGCGCGGTCCCTGATGAGCAGGAGGATGCTGGCGTGCCCGACGATCAGATAGGTGCTGGCGTCGATCTCGACCTCGACGGAGTCGCGGCGGAGGAAGACCGCGTAGTCGCCCTTCCGCGCCTGGAGGGGCACGTAGCGCATCTCCGAGCGGGGCGCATGGAGCCAGGGCTCGCCGTCGGCATTCCCTTCGGCCGTCGGGTACCCCGGCCCGACGTTGACGATGTAGCCGCTGGCGACGTTCTCCTTCGCGGCGACGCCCTGAGGGAGGTATAGACCGGTGGGCGTCTTGGAGCTTTCCTCCTCCGGCTTGATCAGCACCTTGTCTCCGACGACGATCACCTCCCGTCCCAGATTTTCCGCCATGCTCTCTTCGGTGGTGGGGGTCGAGCTTCCGGCCGGGCGGCGCCACGGCTCCGGGAGAAATATGACACGTGGCGGGGAGATCTACCAGCGAGCGCGGCCCGCGTCCGAACTTTCGGGGTGGCGGGTCACCTTGTATGTTGACGGCTCGGGCCGCCCGGGCGGCGCCGGTGCGAACCCCGCCTTTGCGGCGGCGAAAACCCTTTCTGATCGTCCAGCGTCAGGAGCTTGTTATGAGTGACACGTTCGGTGCTCGGTCGACGCTGCGCGTCGGCGACCGCGAGTTCGAGGTCTTTCGTCTCTCAGCGCTGGAGAAGGAGGGGTTGAACGTCAGCCGTCTGCCGTACTCGCTGCGCATCCTGCTGGAGAACCTGCTCCGCCATGAAGACGGGGTAACCGTCACGGCGGACGACATCCGGGCGCTGGCGAGCTGGGATCCCACAGCCGATCCGGAGAAGGAGATCGCCTTCACCCCGGCGCGGGTGATCCTGCAGGATTTCACCGGCGTGCCCGCGATCGTGGACCTCGCGGCCATGCGCGACGCGATGGCGGCACTCGGTGGCGACCCGAAGAAGATCAACCCGCTGCAGCCGGTCGAGCTGGTGATCGACCACTCGATCCAGGTGGACGCGTACGGGACCGCTGAGGCCTTCTCTATAAACGAGGAGCTCGACTATTCGCGCAACCTCGAGCGGTACGCCTTCCTGAAGTGGGGTCAGAAGGCCTTTGACAACTTCAAGGTCACCCCGCCGAACGCCGGCATCGTTCACCAGATCAACCTGGAGCACCTCGCCCGCGTCGTTTTCGGCCTGGAGGATGACGGCCCCCAGCAGCGCAGCGCGGACCGCACGCAGGCGTACCCCGATACGCTGGTCGGCACCGACTCGCACACGCCCATGGTCAACGGGCTCGGCGTGCTGGGGTGGGGCGTCGGCGGGATCGAGGCGGAGGCGGCGATGCTCGGGCAGCCCGTTTCCATGCTCATCCCGCAGGTGATCGGCGTCCGCCTCTCCGGTGAGCTGCCCGAGGGCGCCACCGCCACGGATCTCGTACTCACGGTGACGGAGATGCTCCGGAAGAAGGGCGTGGTCGGCAAGTTCGTCGAGTTCTACGGCCCGGGCATCTCCAAACTGAACCTGGCGGACCGCGCGACGATCGGGAACATGTCGCCGGAGTACGGGGCGACCTGCGCGATCTTCCCGGTAGACCAGGTGACGCTCGACTACCTGCTGCTCACGGGTCGCACGCCTGAGCGCGTGGCGCTGGTCGAAGCCTACATGAAGGAGCAGGGGCTGTTCCATACGGCGGAGGCACCCGAGCCGGTCTTCACCGACACGCTGGAGCTCGACCTCGACAGCATAGAGCCGAGCATCGCCGGGCCGCGTCGCCCGCAGGACCGCGTACGCCTGTCACAGGCGAAGAAGGCGTTCCTGGATGCGTTGCCTTCGCTGCTGCCACCGAACTCGCGGATGCACAAGACCGCCTCCGCTGGCGATCCGGAGGAGTCGGGCGGCGTGTGGGGCGAAGGCTCGGCGGAGAGCGATCCGCACGCGGTCGACCTGAAGCTGGGCGACGAGGTGCACAAGATCGGGAACGGCTCCGTCGTGATCGCGGCGATCACGAGCTGCACCAACACCTCGAACCCTTCGGTGATGCTCGCGGCCGGGCTCGTCGCGAAGAAGGCGGTGGAGCGCGGGCTTCGCCAGAAGCCGTGGGTGAAGACCTCCCTCGCCCCCGGGTCACGCGTGGTGACGGAGTATTACGAGAAGGCGGGGCTGACGAAGTACCTGGAACAGCTCGGCTTCCAGACGGTGGGCTACGGCTGCACCACCTGCATCGGCAACTCGGGGCCGCTGCCGCCCGAGGTGTCGGACGCGGTGACCTCCGGGGGGCTCGTTGTCGCATCGGCGCTCTCCGGGAACCGCAACTTCGAGGGACGCATCAACTCCGAGGTGCGCGCGAACTACCTGATGTCGCCGCCGCTCGTCGTAGCGTACGCAATCGCGGGGCGGATCGACCTGGACATGTACAACGAGCCGCTCGGCACCGATTCCGAGGGACGCTCCGTGTTCCTGAAGGACATCTGGCCGACGCAGGAGGAGATCGAACGGACGGTGGCGGGCGCGATCCAGTCGGAGATGTACCGGAAGAGCTACGCGGCCGTGTACGCCGGGGATGAGCGCTGGAACTCGCTCGACGTCGCGGAGAGCGAGCTCTACAACTGGGACCCGAACTCGACGTACGTGCGGCTCCCGCCGTACTTCGAGAACATGTCGCGCGACGCGCCCGAGGTCGTGCCGGAGATCACCGGCCTGCGCGCGATCGCGGTGCTCGGCGACAGCGTCACCACCGACCACATCTCGCCCGCGGGCAACATCAAGAAGGATTCGCCGGCGGGGAAGTACCTGATGGAGCACGGAGTCGATCCGAAGGACTTCAACTCGTACGGGTCGCGCCGCGGGAACCACGAGGCGATGGTGCGGGGCACCTTCGCGAACGTACGCATCAAGAACCAGCTCGTTCCGGGGATCGAGGGAGGTATCACCAGGTACCTGCCGGACGAC
>JAHWJV010000031.1 GCA_019348265.1 Gemmatimonadota bacterium | reverse complement strand
GAGGATTGCGCACCGTGGCCACGTGAATCGGCACCTGCGCGGTCTACGCCTGGGCGAGGCAGCCGTCCCGGCCGCGGGAACGCCGCTCTTCCGCCACGACGGCTCGAAGGAAATCGGCAGGGTGACCAGTTCGGTAGCGTCACCGCTTCTGGAGGAGACGGTTGCCCTCGGCTACCTGCGACGGGAGATCGCGCCGGGTGACCGGGTGCGCGACGGCGCGGCTGACGGCGAGGAAGCCCTGGACACCGGGCTCCCATTCGACAAGGAGGGATAGTGTTGGATGATCAGAATCGGTCGGCGCTCAAGGAGTGGGCGGCGATGGAGCAGATACTCGCCGCGGGCAGCGCGTGCGTGCTGCTGCGGAAGGGTGGCATCTGGGAGAAGAAGGACGGGTTCGAGATGGAGCACCGGGAGTTCTGGATCTTCCCGACGCACTTCCACCAGAACCCGCACGAGCTCGCTCCCGAGTTCAAGTGGGCGCTGGACCCAGCAAGCCAACCGCCGGACGCCCCAGACCGGATTCGGATCGAGCACTACGCCGTCGTGCGGGATGCCTTCCGCGTGGACGACCTGGAAACGCTACTCAGGCTAGACGGCCAGCACGCGCTGGATGCCGCGACCGTGGAGTCGCGGTTTCGTTATCGTGGGCGGCCGTACCTGTACGTGCTCGTGCTGAGAATGTACCGCATGCCCACGCCCCACCTGGTACCGAACACGCTCGACTACGAGGGGTGCGTCTCCTGGGTTACGCTCGACGTGCCGCTGTCCACGAACTCCGCCCTGCCGGTGCTCAGCGACTCCGAGTTCGATTCGCGGCGCAGTGAGGTGATCCGCCGACTGGGCAGCGGAGAATCGGTACAGCGGGTGTAAGGGTGCGAGAGTGCGAGAGTGCGGCAGCAACGGCCGTCACTCTCGCACGTCGGCACTTTTGCACTCCCGCACCGTTCTGGCCGTCTCGATCGTGCGCAGGTGAATGTCGACCGTGTCCTCGGTGTCGCGGGCATAACCGCCAGCCATCGTGACCACGACGGGGATGGCGGCGTTTCGGCAGCTGCGGAGGACGAGCTCGTCGCGGCGGGCGAGACCCTGTTTGGTGAGGGAGAGGCGGCCGTAGCGGTCATCGTGAAACGGGTCGGCACCGGCCAGGTAGATGACGAGCTCCGGCTGGAAGTCACCCAGCACGTGGGGAAGGTAGAGCTCGAGCGCGGCGAGGTAAGCTTCATCGGCGGTTCCGTCGGGGAGGTCGACGTCGATCGTGCTACGCTCACGTCGGAACGGGTAGTTCTTGGCGCCGTTGATCGAGAAGGTGAACACGTCGGGATCGTTGGCGAAGATCGCGGCGGTACCGTTCCCCTGGTGCACGTCGCAATCGACGATCGCGACGCGATCCACCAGCCGAGAAGCCTGGAGGACCCGCACCGCGACGGCCGCGTCGTTGAAGACGCAGAAGCCCTCTCCGTGGCCCGGGTGGGCGTGGTGGGTTCCACCCGCCAGGTTCACCGCGACTCCCCAGCGGCCGCTACGTGCTTCCTCGAGCGCCGTGATACCCGCGAGGATCGTGGCGCCCGCGGAGCGTCGCGAACGCTCCACCATCTCCGCCGACCAGGGGAAGCCGATCCTGCGCTGCTCCGCCTGCGAAAGCTCCCCCGATCGCACACGCTCCATGTAGACCGCGTCGTGCACCAGGCCGAGCTCGGCCCACTCCGCCGCGCGGGGCTCGCGAAGATCACCGGAGCTAAGGACGCGCTCGGCGATGCAGCGCTCCCGTAGCCGCGAGTACTTCACCATCGGGAACCGGTGCCCGTCCGGCAGCGGGAGGACGAAACGATCTGTATAAAACGCGCGCATCGTCACCGCACATCCTCTTTTCTCCGGGGCTCCTCGTAGCGGCCCTGGGACACGAATGCCTCACCCTGTCTCACGCGTGACCCACCGGGCGCGCAGTCCGCAAAAAATCCCAATCGACCTAAGTGACACCGGAAGCGTTGGTTGGATGAGTTCAGCCAGAATGGCCCCGCCCTTGCCCGTTTTCCGGGTTGCCGGCGGAAGAAACCACGACCGCCGAACGAAGCCGCGGGGGGCCAGCACCGCACGCGAATCACCCGTCCGATCCCGCATCACCCTCCCCTCGGCATCACATCCCCGCCAGTTCCCCTAGGATCACGGCGCTGTCCACCCCCGCGGGCCGCGCCGGCTCCGACGTGATCAAGCCGGAAGGCACGGCGGAAAGGGTAGGTCCTCACCCACCGCGATCTGCAAGCGGCGAGGGAAGATCGATCCGAACGCGCCGACGCCGTCTCCCACCACGCTGGAAATCCTCACGTTGCCCGATGGGTTGAACCCACCGCCGCGGACCGCGTTGACGTAGTTGCGGTCAGCGGCGGCGATGGTGAGGTATACCGACACGCCCGCCGGAAACCCGTTCTGCAGGATCTTGAGGATTCCCTGATTGGCTTCGCCGAGCTCGAAGAGGCCGAGATCGGCGGGGATGACCAGCGTCGTATCCGATCTGGAGACGGCGGCGCCGGTGAGCACGAGCGACGGCGGAGCTACGATCCCTCTCGGCCGGAGAGCGGTGTTCAACCCCTGGATCTCCATCGCAGCGAGGTAGCCCCACGCTCCCTCGGCGACGGACCAGGTCAACGGGAAGTTCGTGTTCGGCGGCAGCGAGCAGTCGATACCGGTGCGCTCCGCCGGTAACGAGCGGAGCTGGAAGTGCCCGGGGACGGTAGTGCGGCCGCGTAACTGGCGTCCGTCGGCCGTGAGAACTCGCAGCTCGTAGGCGGACCCGGCGGAGACGTTGAGCGGGCCACGAACGGGGTTGATGTAGCACGAAGCGCGGACGTCCAGCGAGTCGGTCTGCTTAGGGGTGAGTCCATCCGCACAGAGGCCGAGCGGCGCACCGACCAAGGTATGCTCGTCACCGCGCGGCCCGATGATCCGCACGTCCGCGTTCGGCTCGCCCCGTACGATTCGGTCGGCGATCGAGCGATGCAGGAGCACGATCTGGTAGTCTACCGCTGCGCTGAGAACGGACTCCACCACCAGGATGTCCTCCGCCGGCTCGGTGACGACGTCCGCGAGCTCGCACGCGGGGAGCAGCGCCACCAACAGCCCTATGAGCGCGGCTCGACAGCCCGCCCGGCGGATCTCCGTACGCGGGCGACGCGGGCCAAGTGCATGCGGGCGTGACATTTGCGTCGACGCGTTTTCGCCCGAGCCGGCTCCGCTCACCCCTCGATCGTCGCTGCAATGGCCTTGCGTGAATTCGTCGGTCCCGACGGCATCCTCTGGCAGATCTGGAACGTTCGTCCCACGACCCGTTACTCGCCTCCGCTCGCCGGCGCGGAGCGGAGGTCGACACCATCGCCCAACTACACCCCGGACCGACGCAAGGGCGGATTCGCGCTCACTCCGGGACTCGAAGACGGCTGGCTCTGCTTCGAGTCTGCGGAGGAGAAGCGGCGCCTGGTCCCCCCGCCGCGCGACTGGAGCACCTGCTCCGACGCGAAGCTCGCGCAATACCTGAGGTCGGCGATGCCCATCCGTCGACGCATCGTGGACGAGCCGGACGCCCGAGAGTCCCATGCGCATCCCGGCTGAGCCACGCGTGGCCATTGCGTCGCTGACCACCTTGCGACCCGTCATCGGAAGGCGGCCTCCACTCCGAGGGCGGGGAGCACGGGAAACATGCTGATCCCGGAGCGGGTCGCCGGGATGTCGTCGTAGTTGTAGAAGTAGAAGAGCACGTTGCGTCGGTTGTAGACGTTCAGCACCTGGAGGTACGGCGTCCAGCTGCCCCAGGATCGCGTGAAGGTGCGCCGGATCGTGGCGTCCAGGCGGTGATAGGGCGGATACCGCTCGCGATTGCGCCCGCCGAGCGCGACGAAGAGGGGGGGCCCCCCGCGGTGGTCGATCGGCTCGTACCGGCCGCGCAGCGGCGCGTAGCGGAAGCCGAAATACTGCGAGACGGGCCGCGTGTAGGGAATCGGCGAGCCGAAGTTCCAGCGTGCGCCGAGCTCCCACTTGCTCGGGAGCAGGTACTGGAGCACCAGATCGACGTCGAGGTGGCGGTCGAAGATCGGCGAGAAGGTGACGGTCGGCGGGAGGTCTTCCCACCCGGCCGCGAGCGCGTCGGGGAGCGACCTCTGCGCGCGCAGCAAGGAGACCGCGCTCCAACCCGTCAGTCGCCCGGCCGAGCGACGCAGGAACAGGTCGAGCCCGACGGAACGTCCGTCCCCGGCGAGAAGATCGTCGTCCGGATCGTTCGGATCGTCAGCGAAGTTGAACTCAGTGATCCCCTCGAAGCGGCGCGCGTACGCCTCCAGCGACGCATACCATTCCTCGCCCCAGTACTTTTCCACTCCGGCCTGGATCTGATCCGAGACGACCGACGGGACGCCTGACCGAGCGAGGATCCAGGTGTCGTTGGAGACGGGAAACTCCTCGTTGCGAAGGGAGTGGAGCACCTGCGTGTAGCGGCCGACGGCGAGCTTGGCCGCGAGCGTTCGAGAGTCACCGAAGAAGCGCTTCACGGCGAAGCGTGGAGACAGAAGCGGGTCGGTGATTTCGCCGCCCCACCACACGTCTGCGCGGACGCCGGGCTCGACGATCCAGTCCTGAGTCGGGCGCCAGCGGAATGAGGCGAAGGCGAAGCCGAGCAGCCCACGGTCGGTAGAGGCGAAGAACTCCGTCCCGCCCGCCTCCGCGTGGTTGTCGTAGCTGAGCCGGTCGACGCCGCCTCCGAGCGAGACGGATCCCCGGGGGCCGAACTCTCGCGCGAGCTCCGTTCGGAGCGTGGTCTGCGCGACGGAGCTGCCGAAGCGTACCCCGCCGAAGTCCACGAATCCGAGCTGATCGGAGAAGGTGGAGTAGCCGAGCCGGGTGTCCGCGACCCAGCTCGGGCCGACGGCGTTCTGCCACCGGGCGCCGACCACGCGGTTTCCCCAGTCCCACTGGATGCGGAGCACGCTGTTCGAATCCGCGTCGGCGCCGGGTGCATCGAACTCGGAAAGATCGAGGACGTCGTTGCCGGCATAGGCGGTGAAGCTGAGCGTTCCCCGCGGGAGCCCGATCTGGGCGTACCCCTGCAGATCGGTCAGGTGATAGGGGAAGTTGGCGACCGGCCGCATGACCTGGTCGAAGTAGGAGCGGCGGGCCGACACCATCCACCCACCGCGGTCCTCCCCCGCCGCCCCGGAGAGGAAGCCGGGCATGGGTCCACGGGCGAGCAGCCGGGTCGCGAGCATGGAGACACCGGCGGCGAGTTCGAGGCCGTCCGCGGTCCCGTCGGTCTCTATGTCGAGTACCGAGGAGACGCGGCCGCCGTACTCCGCCCCGAAGCCCCCCGCGAGGAGCTCGGCCCGGGCGATCGCGTCGGAGTTGAAGACGCTGAAGAGACCGCCGAGGTGGAAGGGATTGAAAACGGTGAAGCCGTCGAGCAGGATCAGGTTCTGATCGGCCGAGCCGCCGCGGACGTTGAACGCGCTGGAGAAGTCCGAGGTGGAGACGACGCCGGGGAGCACCTCGATCGAGCGGAGGACGTCCGCCTCGGCCAGGCCCGGGAGCGTCTTCATCGATTCGCCGGTGATGATGCGGGCGGTGACGCCGGGCTCGTTCTCGAACCGATCCCGCTCGCGATCCCGATCCGCGCGCCCTTCCACGACGACTCCTTCCAGCACCACGGTCTCGGCGCGCAGGGTTAAGTCGATCCGGCGGCGGTCGCCGCTCGCGAGCTGGACCTCCCGGCTGACCGCGGCATAACCCGGCCCGACCGCGGTGATTCGGTAGCGGCCGGGGGCGAGGCCAGTGATCTCGTAGTTCCCCTGCGCGTTGGTACGGGTGACGCGCGGCTCGCCCGTGGCGACGCGCGCGGACACCGACACCCCGTCGACGCCGCCGACGCCCCGCGCACTCACTCGCCCATGGACGGCGGCTTGCGCGGATGCGGAGGCGGCGGCGAAAAGCAATGCTGCGAGCACGCCGCCGACCCCACCAGCACCTCGCCACCAGGGCGGGCGGACCACCCGTCGCTCACGGCTTCGCACGTGCATTGCAGATCCTACCCGTGGGTTCCGTCACCCGCCGCGGTCACTTGACGCGGCCGGCCGGCCGGAAGAGGTTTACCGGCTCCCGTCCTCCCGCGCCGGATGATCATGAAGGCTGACACATTCGCCAGGCTCGTCGTCCTAGAGACGCTGATCGACGCCGAGATCGGACACTTCCTCGAGGAGCGGCCGACCACGATGGAGGCGTTCCGCGAGAGCCTGGTCTCGCGGGTGAGCGACCTCGTGGACGAGATCGACGCGCTGGATGCGGTCGCCGCCGCGCGCACCTACGACGCCGTGGTCGATTTCCTATCCGAGCTGCCCGAGGACGATGAGGAGGAGATGATCGCGGTCGCGATCCGGTTCCGCCGCGCGGCCGACCGGATCGTGGAGCGCGCGATGCACGAACGGGAGCTGAAGGATCCGTCCACCTGGGCGGTCGTCCTCGATCGGCTGCTGGACGAGCTGGCGGATGAGTATCATACCGCGATCAAACCGTCTGGCGAGATCCGGGCCCGCGAGTATTTGCGCGCTCAGCTGCTCCTCGCCCGAGCCCGCGAGGCAGCGGACCGGATGCTGTGGGAAGCGGACGAGGAGGTGAACACCGAGCTGCGCTCGGAGATGGATCGCCTCACGTTCGCCGTGCGGCATCAGCGGCTGAAGCCGCAGGCCGTGGATGTACTCATCCGAGCGCCGCAGCGAACCGCCACGCGGTACCGCCCCTCGACGTTGACTCGGATCGGAGCTTTCGTGCTGGGGCAGGTCCTGCGCCGCGACCCGAGCGGCCGACCGAAGGACGGGCCCCGGTCAGGACCCCGCGGAACGGACGCCCACCCGGCCAAGAGCTAGGTGGGGGCGCGGCAGCTCGTCAGCCAGATCCGGACCGTCCCGGAGGAAGCCCGCTCCCGGTATGACTCAGGGTGGGAGGAGGTGCGCCGCGAGGCCACCGCCCTCGGCGCGCATGCGTGGCGCTTCCACTCCACTATACATCCCGAGCGGTACCTGGAGTTCCTCGAGTTCGCCGCGAACGGCGACCCACGAGAGGAGGCCACGGTCGCCGCCCCGCTCCTAGCCCTCGACCGAGACTTCGGCACCGCTGAAGTGGAAGAATGGGAAGAACTGCAATGAAGACGGCTCATGCCGCATCGTAGCCGCCTGCTGGAGCTGCTGCGCGAGCGGTCGATCAAGCGCGGCGACTTCGTGCTCGCTTCCGGGGCCCGCAGCACCTACTACGTGGACTGCCGGACTACGACCACCCACGCCGAAGGCCAGTTCCTGGTCGGGCAGCTCGGTTGGGAGCTGCTCGCCGCGTCCGGTCTGCAGCCGGCTTCGGTGGGCGGGCTGACGATGGGCGCCGACCCTGTGTCGTATGCCATCGCCCACACCAGCTGGCTCGCCGGCGAGCCGGTGCACGCCTTCTCGGTGCGGAAGCAGCCGAAGGACCACGGGACCGGCAAGCGGATCGAGGGCTCTTTCACACCGGGGACGCGGGTGGTGGTGGTCGAGGACGTGATCACTAGCGGCGGCAGCGCCCTGCAGGCGTGCGACGCCGTCGAACGTGAGGGGGGAGAGGTGCTCGCGGTGCTCGCGGTGCTCGACCGGGAGTCGGGCGGGCGCGAAGCGATCGAGGCGCGAGGGTACCGCGCGCTGAGCATCTTCCGGATCTCGGAGCTGCTCTCGGAGTAAACCTTCGGCGCGACGCTTGCCTTACCGGCGTCGCACCCGAGTCACTCCGAAAGGCAACTACATGATTATCTCGTTGATCGCCCTCGCCACGGCGCTCGGCGGCGCCGCCGACACGCTCCGATTCCATCAGGGAGTGGATTACCGGATCGAGGCGAGGGTCGAGGAAGGGAACGACGTCCTCCACGGACGCGCGCGGCTTCGGTACTCGAACCGGTCCCCGGTCGCGCTCGACACGATCTGGTTCCACCAGCACCTCAACGCGTTTCGACCCAACAGCGCCTGGGCGCGGCGGGAGCTGCAGTTCGGCAACCGCCGTTTCCAGCAGCTCGGGCCGCAGGAGCACGCCTTCGAGCGGCTGACGCGCGTGGAAGTCGGCGGACGAGCGGTCGTACCGGTGTACCCCGGCGCGCCCGACTCGACCGTAGTGGGGATCCCGCTGCCGGCAGCCGTCCGGCCCGGGCAGACGGTGGAGGTGCGGCTCGATTGGACCGCGCGGCTATCCACCGTTCCGCGGCGTCAGGGGCGCAGGGGCCGTCAGTTCGACTTCGCGCAGTGGTACCCGCGAGTCGCGGTTTTCGACGCCGGCGGATGGCAGGTGCAGCCGCTGCTGCCGCAGGGGGAGTTCTATGGGGAATTCGGCTCCTACGACGTGACGCTGGACGTCGCGTCCGACCAGGTGATCGGCTCGACGGGTGTGCCCGTGGAGGGTGATCCTGGGTGGACGCGGAACGCACGCACGCGTGGCGCTCCGGCGTATCAGCGGGACTTCTACCCGAGAAGGCCGGCCGAGGCACTCGGGCTGTTGAGCGGTTCCGCTCAGAATGGCCGGAAGCGGGTGCGCTGGCGAGCGGAACAGGTGCACCACTTCGCCTGGAGCATGGACCCAGCCTACATCTACGAGGCGGGCGAGGCGCCGCGGACCGGAGCCCCGGGCGCCTCCGGGACGATCCCGATCCACGTGCTGTACCAGCCGGGCGACACGGCGTGGGACGAAGGCGTCGCGGTCCAGCGGACGGCGCGCACGCTGACATGGTTGCAG
This sequence comes from Gemmatimonadota bacterium, assembly GCA_019348265.1. Classification (GTDB taxonomy): domain Bacteria; phylum Gemmatimonadota; class Gemmatimonadetes; order Longimicrobiales; family Longimicrobiaceae; genus JAHWJV01. The sequence continues at coordinate 6,334 of JAHWJV010000031.1, read as the reverse complement.
CAGATGCTCGGCCCGTATCACTGGCCGCAGATCACCAACCTGCATCGGATCGAGAGCGGGGGCACCGAGTTCCCGATGCTGGTGATGAACGGCTCGGCGAGCGAGGGGCTGATCGCGCACGAGCTCGCGCACCAGTACGTGCACGGCATGCTGGCGAACAACGAGTTTGCGTCCGGATGGCTCGATGAGGGCTTCGCCTCCTTCATCGACCTCTGGTACCTGGAGGAGCGCGGCGTACCGAATCTCTGGGCCAGGGACATGGAAGGGATCCGCGGCTACGAGCGAGCCGGCCGAAGCCTCCCGATCGCGAGGCATGCGACGGAGTTCCCGGACATGAACACGTACAACGCCATGACGTACACCAAGACATCGCTGGTGCTGCGTATGCTGCGTGACATGGTCGGAGCGGACACGATGCGTGCGATCTTGCGGGAATACCATCGGCGTTACGCGCTGAAGCACGTAACGGAGACGGATTTCCGGAGCGTAGCCGAGGACGTAAGCGGGCAGGAGCTGGACTGGTTCTTCGACCAGTGGCTGCACACGACGAAGACGCTGGACTACGGGATCGGAAGCGCGCGCGTGGCGCGGCTGCCCGATGGGCGGTGGCAGACTCGCGTAAGCGTCAGCCGCGTCGGTGAAGCGTGGATGCCGGTAGCCCTGCAGGTCGGCGAGACGACCCGGGTGCTGACCTCACGGGACCCGGTGCAGGAGGTGGAGGTCGTCACCACCACGCGCCCCGCGGAGGTGGTCCTGGACCCAGCCGAAATCCTGATCGATCTGGATACGTCCAACAACCGCGCTCGCCTGTGAGCGCGGAGACCTTCGCAGGCGATTGATCTACCTCTACATCGGCGCGGGCGGCGTCCTGGGCGCGCTCGCCCGTTACCTGGTGAGCAGCTGGATGGGGAGCGGTTCCCCATCCGGCTTCCCCTGGGCGACGCTGCTCATCAACGTCAGCGGCTCCATCCTGCTCGGCTTCCTCCTCCGCTCCTTCCCCGCCTGGAACACCCCTCCCGACGCACGCCTCTTCCTCGCCGTCGGCTTCTGCGGTTCGTTCACCACCTTCAGCACCCTGGCCTTCGAGACCGTGGCGCTGGCGCAGAACGGCGCATACGGCCTCGCGGCCGGCTACGCGCTCGGGAGCGTCCTGCTCGGGGTGGCCGGCGTTCTTCTGGGGATGGCTCTCGCGGCAACCTAACCAACGCCTGGCGCATCTCACGTGTAGTCCGTCTGGTCAGGTCGATGCGATAGGACCCGACCCCAGCGCTTGCACGGGAGCCGGCGCAACCCGGAACTCTTCCCCCCCGATAGCCCTGTATGAGGCGTCTTCCACCTCTGGTGCTCGCCGTCCTGGCCCTGGCGGCTCCTCGCGCAGTGCTGGCGCAGGGAAACGACGTGATCACCGGCACGATCATGGGTCCAACCGGCGCGCCGATACCGGGTGCGCGCGTGACCGCGGTATCGGCGGAGACGGAGCTGTCGCGGTCTTCGCAGACGAATCAGCAGGGGCGGTTCACCATCGTGGTGCCCGAAGGCGGCGGCCTCTATCGGCTCACCGTCTCCGCGACCGGGATGAACCCGGTGGTCGGAACGCTGCGGCGCGTCGGCGGTGAGGACGTGCTCGTCGCGAACGTGCGGCTCGCGGCGACGGCGGTAATGCTGGAAGGGATCACCGTCGCGGCGACGAATGTGGGGAACGACCTGCTTCAGCAGACGGGTGTCCAGGAGCGGGCGATCTCGTCCGAGGCGCTGGAGCTACTTCCGATCGACGCGCAGAACCTGGCGTCGCTCGCCGCGCTGACGCCCGGCGTGATCATGGGCGACTCGGCGGGCGGGTTCTCGGTGCTCGGCCAGGGACCCGACGCGAACCAGCTGACGCTCGACGGCACCAGCTTCGGCGGCGACGGCGCCGGCGGCTCCGGTTTCCCCGCCGAGGCGATACGGGTCACACAGGTGATCACGAACTCCGCCGACGTGTCGCGTGGTCAATTCTCCGGCGGACAGATCGCTACCACGACCCGCGGCGGCACCAACATCCCCCAGGGGACGCTGACCTTCAACATGCGGGACCCTGCGCTCGCATGGGGCGACGCGAACTCCGCCTTCGGCGGGTCGGGCCGCAACGCTCGCTTCAGCGGTGGCTACGGCGGACCCATCATCCGGAACCGTCTATTCTACTTCGCGTCCGGATCGTGGAACCGCTCATCACACGACATCGCCTCGCTGCTCAGCGCGGACGCAACGTCGCTACTGCGGCTCGGCGTCGATCCGGACTCGGTGTCACGGCTCCTCTCGCTGGTCGGGGCCAACGAGATCTACGGTCCGACCGTGCCGATTCCTTCGAGCCAGGTGAACGACAACGTCAACTTCCTGACCCGGGGCGATTTCACGGTGAACGACCTGCACAGCCTAACCCTGCGCACGGACGGCAGCTGGTCCGGGTCGGACGGCGGCGCGGGAAGCCTCGGGCTGCCGCAGAGTGGCAGCACCTCCGGGAGTCGCAGCCTGGGTGGTCAACTGAGCCTCAGCTCGCGTTTCGGCAATGGCTGGATCAACGACCTGCGCGTGTACGCCTCGGGTAGCACCAGGGAGAGCGACCCGTATCAGGCCAGCCCGGCGGGACGTGTGCGGGTCACCTCCATCCTCGACGACGGCACGCGGTCTACGTCCAACCTTTCCTTCGGCGGCGGCGGCCAGGCGAGCGAGTCGCGGAACAACAACTTCGAGGCATCCGACGAGCTCTCGTTCCTGATCGGCACGGCGCACCGCCTCCGCGGCGGCGCCACCTTTACCTCCGTCAGCTCCGTCCAGGAGTCGGCGGGGAATCGGTTCGGCACCTTCGTGTTCGACTCGCTGCATGCGTTCGCGGCGAACCAGCCGTCGCAGTACACCCGCAACCTGCTGACGCAGGAGCGGCTGTCGGGGGGTTGGAACGGGGCGATCTACCTGAGCGACACCTGGCGGCCCATCGACCGGCTGCAGATCACGATGGGTACCCGGCTGGAAACTTCGCGCGTGGCGCGCGGCCCCGAGTTCAACCCGGCGGTGGAAGCGGCGTTCGGACGGCGAACGGACGCGATCCCCAACGAGGTGGCGTTCACGCCGCGCATCGGCATCAACTACAATCTCGGCGCCGGAACCGCAGCACGCGGCCAGGGCGGCGGGACCATCAATCTTGGACTCGGTGTCTACCGATCATCGCCGTCGTGGGGTCTCTACTCCTCGGCGCGCGATCTGACGGGGCTGCCCAGCGGACAGTCTCAGCTCACCTGCATCGGGGGGCTGGTGCCAGTGCCCGATTGGGAGCTGTATCGTGAGGACCCGAGCTCGATTCCGACGACGTGCGCCGATGGCTCGGCCGTCGGGACGCAGTCGTCCGGGCGCGCCTCGAACGTGGCAGTCTTCGACTCCGGCTTCCGCACCTCGCAGTCGTGGCGCGCGTCCGCGGGCATCCAGCGGCGCATCGTGAGCTGGCTGGGTGGCTCGCTCGATTTCGCGTACGCAGAGGGGCGTTATCAGCAGGGCATCACGGACCTCAACCTGCGCGACACTCCCGCGTTCACGCTGCCGCAGGAGGGCGGGCGTCCGGTGTTCGTGCCGGGCAGCTCGATCGTGAGCAACTCGGCCCAGGTCAGCTACCTCGCCTCGCGCATCGACCGCGCCTTCGGGCAGGTCCTGGAGGTGAACTCGGATCGCCGCTCCAGGACCAGCCAGTTGAGCCTCGGGCTCAACAGCAGCGTCCAGCGCTGGAGGCTCAACCTGTCCGGCTCGTACAACTACAGCCGGTCGCAGGACCAGGGGTCGGGTGGCGGCGGGTTCGGCGGGTTCGGCGGGTTCGGCGGGTTCGGCGGGTTCGGCGGCTTCGGGGGCGGCGGCATCGGCGGCGACCGCGGATATGGCGGCGGCGGGATCGGCTCTCTTCCGCAGACGGGCGGCAATCCGAACGTGGCGGAGTGGGGGACCAGCAGCAACGACCGGCGGCACTCGCTGAACGCGACGGTGCAGAAGGGCATCGGCAGCTGGCTGAACGTGTCGATGGTGGGCCGTGCGACGGCGGGCTCGCCGTTCAGCCCCATCGTGGGTGGAGACATCAACGGCGACGGAGCCCGGAACGACCTGGCCTTCATCTTCGATCCGACGAACACGGCCGACCCGACGGTGGCGGAGGCAATGCAGCGGGTTCTCGACAACGTCTCGGCGGGCGTCCGCGCCTGCCTCGAGTCGCAGCTCGGTGGGATCGCGGAGCGGAACAGCTGCCGGCAGCCGTGGACGTATTCGCTCGACCTGCGGTTCAACGTGCGACCGAAGCTGCCGCGGCTCGGTCAGCGCCTGAGCCTCTCGATCGACGCGGTCAACTCGCTCGCCGCGCTGGACCGCGCGATCAACGGATCGGATCTACGCGGTTGGGGCGTGCAGTCCCGCGTGGACCAGACGCTGCTCTACCCCCGCAGCTTCGACGCAGCGACGCAGAGTTACCGGTATGAGGTGAACGAGCGATTCGGCCGGTCGGGCCCCAACACGCAGGCGTTCCGGAATCCGTTCTCGGTGCAGCTGCAGGGCCAGCTCACCGTCGGGCGCGGGCGCATCCCGAACGCCGGCGGTGGCTTCGGTGGGTTCGGCGGCGGTCGTGGCGGCGGGGGTGGCGGCGGCGGTGGTGGTCCGATCGTCGACGGCGACCGGGCGACCGGTGAGCGCGTCGACCAGGACGCGGCGGAAGCCGGTCGGGCGCAGCAGCCTGATGTGCTCGGCGCTGACCGGGCCATACCGGTCCAGGGTGCCGGGCTCGCGGCTGAGGTCGAGCACGGTGGAGACCGGGACGTGGATGTTGAGCACGATCTGCGCGGCGACCTGGTCGGGGGAGAACGTCCACGGCCGGCAGTCGACCGGGGCGTCGAACAGCACGCCGTCCTCACCGGGCCGGGGGGCGCCGACCCGACCGCCGGACGGCCAGCCGGCGGCGCGGCGGAACGCGTCGTCCTGCGCGGTGCCGGCCAGCACCAGTGAGGTCGAGCTCGGGGAGGTGGCAAGCGCGCTGATCGTGCCGCCGTGCAAGGGTGACTGCACCCAAGCGCTGTCGGTGCCTGTCGCCGCGGCAGCCGGCGGCGTCAGGGGGGCGGCCAGGCCCGCCGTCAGCAGCACGATGCCGGCGAGGAAGAAGCGGACGCATCGCCCGGTCATGAGGCCCCCTCGGCCGGCGTCGCTCCCGCGGCCCGCACGCAGACTCGCACAGGAGGTGCATCGGCACCATGCAGGAGGCTGTCGTGGTTCTGCAGGCCGCGCCGGTGGAGTCGGCCAGCGCCCGCGCGACGTCGAAGTGGTCACCCCAGCAGGCGAGCTCCAGGCCGTCGAAGCCCCACTCGCTCGCCTTCTGCGCGAGCGTCTCGAGAGAAAGGTCGGCCCACTGGCCGGTGAACAGCGTAACGGGTCTCGCCATTGGTTCCGCTAGGTGTCAGGTGAGCAGGATGAACGGTCACCCCTCGGCGACGTCGACCCAGCTCTCTTGTTGATGGCTGCGCAATACCGCTTCGACCACGCGTACTTCCCAATCTCCCTCCTCGAAGGTCGGGAAGTCAGCGGGGTCGTGACCCGGCCGTTTCCCGTCCCGTATGTAGCGGTAGAAGTTACGGAACAGATTCCGCGGCCCGTCGGGGTAGCCCTCCGGATGCCCGCCCGGGTAATGGGCCTACGAGCGGGCGTTCTGGTCCATCAGCGACGGGTCCTTGATCAGCGTCTCGTTCGGCTTGTCCCGGTAGCCGATCCAGAGCGAGTTCGGCTCCTCCTGATGCCAGGAGATCGCGGCACGGCTCCCGTCGATCTCGAACCACTGCCGGTTCTTCCGCCCGGCGCTGACCTGCGACACCACCAGGTTGCCGCGCGTCCCGTTGTCGAACTCCATCAAGATGAATCCGCCGTCCTCGGTGTCGATCGGCACCTCGTCGTACTCCTGCGGGGCGCCGAGCTCCTTACCCTTGTACGTCTCCACTTCCACCTTCGGCTTCTTGCGCGTGGGGTGGACGGTGTAGAGGTGCGCGAACACGCGCCTGATCCTGGAGCCGGTGATGAACTGGAGGAGGTCGAACCAGTGGGAGCCGATGTCCGCGATGGCGCGCGAAGCGCCGCTGATCTTGGACTCGAGTCTCCAGTTGTAGTCCGTGTCGTGTAGGAGCCAGTCCTGGAGGTAATGGCCGTGGACGAGATGGATGTCGCCGAGCTCCCCACGTTGCACCATTCCGTGCGCCTGCTGTAGCAGCGGATAGCCGCGATAGTTGAAGTTGATCGCGGTGATCACCCCCTTCGACCGAGCAAGCTCGACGAGCTCGCCGGACTCCTG
>JAHWJV010000319.1 GCA_019348265.1 Gemmatimonadota bacterium | reverse complement strand
CGCCGCAGGATGGCTCCATCCCGCCGAGCCGAGCGTTTACGCCTGGATCAGAACCCGACGTTCCGACGGTTCCCGCCGGAAGTTCCCAGCGCGAACACCAGCGCCACTGAAAGGGCTACCACGAGCGCGAATCGCGCGAGCCCGTCTGAGTCCCACCCGGCCGAACGCGTCGCCGCCAGCGGTTTCTCCTCCGCGGCGGGCTCCGCGGGAGCCGCCTTCGCTTCCGCGGCGGCCTCCTGGCGGGCCACGTACGCCAGATACTCCACCGGGAACACGGCGACGTGGTAGTGGGGCGGATTCCGCTCCCGCGTCACGTCGAGCAGCTGGTCCTTCTCGAGGGAGAGCAGCGCCTGCTCGAGCCAGCCGCGGCATGCGGCCTGGCGGCTGATGCGGAAGTCGACCGCCATACCCGCCGGGTGCACCGACAGCGGGTGCGCGTTGCCCGGCTGCTTGGAGATCGGTCGAGTGAGGCTCGTCACCACCAGCGATTCGCCGCACGCCGACCGGTACTGCTCCCCCAGACGCTCCAGGAAGAGACGCAGCTCGGGCTTCGCGTATGGGAAGGAAACGCCCCGCGAAACCTCGTAGTCGGTGTTTCCGGGAATCGCCACCAGCTCGCCCTCCTCCACCAGCTTGCGCACCTCCGCCGGGGTTCGGACGAAGCTGTAAGCCTGCTCCTCCGCAACCTCGTGCTGTCGCGCCATCGACGCCGGCGACCCACGCAGCGTCGCCGAGCCCGCCGCCGCCATGGCCGGCGACGCAACGAGCAGCAGCAGGTGCGAGAGTGCGAGGGTGCGGAAGCGCGAAAGCAACTGCGTTCTCCTGTTGGGGTTACGTCTAAATACCGCCGGAGTAAGAAGAAAGATCCGTACCAGTGAGAAAGGGAACAGCGAGCAGGGAACAGCCTGCCCGACGAGCGGGGGGCCGACATCTCAGCAGATCCCGGCCCCTTCACTCTGTTTCTCCGCTGTTCCCTGTTCCCTACGCCACGGGCCCCACCAGCCACCGCGCCCGGGCGATCGCCACCACCTCCCCGACCTCATCTCGGATACGACTCTCGAACTCGTACTCCTGCCGCTCGCTCGTCTCCGGCGGCTCCAGCGTCGCCTCCGCCGTCAGCGTCCCGCGCGCCTTCTTGAGGTAATCGATCGTCAGGCCGGTCAGGATCGCCCGCGCATCGGCTGGAAGCGCGTAGGTGAGCGCCAGGCCGCTGGTCACCTCGGCCAGGTTCAGCAGGGCGACCGCATGGACCGAGCGCAGGTGGTTCCGCACGGCACGGCGATCCTGCATCACCACGCGGGCATATCCCTCCCTCAGCTCGTCCACGCGCGGCGAGATGGTCCCGGTATATGGTGCCAGGCGCCCCAGAGCGAGGCTGAACAACCACCTCCCGCCGGGTACCCGCTGAAAACGCTGCCACAGCTGCCGAACTGGAGGCTGCATCGGTCTCGTGTGCCGAAGGGCTGTCGGTACCCGGCGCTACCGCATTCATACGGCGTGCCGGCCTAACCGGAAGTTTTGAAACAATTCGCGCTAGGCGGTGTATGGTGGTGGCTGCGCGCGGGGTCGACTGGCGTCGCGCATTCTTTCGGACGGGGATCGGGAGGCGCCCTGCTGGGCGCCTCGCCTGAATCCCCGCTCAACGTAAGCGGACCCGGAAGTAAAAGCCCGGGCCAAAAGGGATAAACGGTTTGATTACCAATTTCGACCAATTGGAGCTCGCCCCCGAGCTCCTGCGGGCTATAAAAGATCAGGGCTACACACAGCCTACGCCGATCCAGGCGATGGCGATCCCGGAGGCACTCGCCGGGAAGGACGTACTGGGTCGGGCGCAGACCGGCACCGGGAAGACGGCGGCCTTCATGCTGCCGACGCTTCATCGCCTGAACGGCGGCGAGGGGCTGCGGGCGCTGGTGCTCTGCCCGACTCGCGAGCTCGCGATCCAGGTGGCGGAATCGGCTACCGAATACGCTAAGCACCTCGAGCTCTGGGTGGGCGTGATCTATGGCGGCACCTCCGTTCAGAAGGACCTCCGTGATCTGAAGGCGGGCTTCGACGTGCTCGTCGCCACCCCGGGCCGCCTCATCGACCATCTCGAGCGCGGCAACGTCGATCTCTCCCAGCTCGAAGTGCTCGTGCTGGACGAGGCCGACCGCATGCTCGACATGGGCTTCCGCCCGCAGATCAACGAGATCCTCCGGCACTGCCCCAGGAAGCGCCAGACGCTGTTCTTCTCGGCCACCCTGCCGAACGACGTGAAGTCGCTGGCGTACGACTCGCTGCGCGACCCGGTCAGCGTCGAGGCGGCGCCCTCCATGACCACGGCTGACGGCGTCGAGCAGTTCGTCTACCTGGTCGACCAGAAGAAGAAGACCGGTCTCCTGCTCGAGCTGCTCGCGCGCCCCGGGATGGATTCCGTGATCGTCTTCACGCGGACCAAGGTCGGTGCCGACCGACTGATCGGGAAGTTGCACGCGGCCGGTGTCAGCGCGACCGTCATGCACGGGGACCGCGGCATGAAGGAGCGAGTGCAGGCGCTCGACGACTTCCGGGACGGCAAGGCGCGCGTCCTCATCGCCACGGATGTGGCGCAGCGCGGGCTCGATGTCGAAGGGATCTCGCACGTCATCAACTACGACGTGCCGAACGAGCCCGATAGCTACGTTCACCGCGTTGGCCGCACCGCCCGCGCCGGCCAGACCGGCGAGGCGATCACGCTGATGTCCCCCGGCGAGATCGGCGAGCTGCGCGCGATCGAGCACCATATCGGCCGCGAGCTGCCCCGAATCGAGGTCGAGGGGTACACCTTCGGCGCGATGCCCGAAGACGCCAAGGTCCCGACCAAGGCCGAGAAGAAAGCGGTCCGCAGCACCCGAGGCTTCCGGATGGGCTCGCGGGCCGGCAAGGAGCTCTCGCCGGAAGAGCTCGAGGCGATTCTGCGGGTGGGGTGAGGACGAAATCCTCAGTCGCCAGTCGTCAGTCTTCATTCGGGTACAAAGAAATCGCCCGCTCCGTGCTCGGAGCGGGCGATTCGTCGTTTCCGACTGAAGACTGAAGACTGGTGACTGAAGACTTCTCCTCAGTTCACCGACCAGATGTACATCCCCACCGCGAAGAGCGCGGTGCCGGCCAGGCCGCCGACCATGGCGGACGATCGGCGTCGGTGGGTTACCTTATCGGTGTAGGCTTGCTGGAAGCCGAGCTGATAGTCGGCTTCTTTTTTGCCGATACGCGTTACCGTCGCCTGCGGAAGGGTGGACGCGGCGCTGGACGCGAGCGCATAGGCGAGCCCGGCGCCGATCGGCCCCAGGAGCGCGCCGCCAGCGAATCCGCCGACCGTCCAGATTCCGGTGCCGATGGCCTGGCCCGTGGTGGTACCCTCCTGGATGGCAACACTGACGAGAGAATCGGCGGCGGGACGCGCCGCCTGTGCCGACAGGGGCGCCGCGGAGGCGGCGACGCTTAGAAAAGCGAAGAGTGCGAGACGGTTGTAAGCACGCATGGGGTCCTTGCCGGTTGCCGCGGTATGTTAGGTGAGGCCGTTCAAATCTCATTATCGGCGCCTGGTGGCGCCGGCTTGAGCGATGCGTTCAGAAGGGGCACATCAATTGAAGGGTGATTCCACGCCATGGCCTACGTATCCGACGACGATCTGTTCCCACTCTGGGTAGAGCCGCGCTCCTTCTGGGAGAAGACCGGGCTCACACCCGAACAACAGCGGCGGCTGAACATCGCGATGGTGGTGTTCGTCCTCCTCCTCGTCAGCGGCTGGATCTACTCCGTTTCTCTCGCGCTGAGCCGCGGGCTTCTTCCCGACATCGCGCGCCAGCTCGGCGCGCCCGCGTCACCCCTTTCCGAGGAGAACGCACCGCCGGCCGCCTTCCTCCTCGATGCGGCGCTGCGGGAGTTCAACGCCTACGACGAGCTGCGTGGAGAGAGCGGCGCCATCAAGGCGGTGATCCTGCAGCCAGGCGATACCGCCCTCCCGCTGCCGGATTCGCTCCCTAGCGACGTGCAGGTCGCTTTCGCCCCGATCGACGCCGACAGCACCACGCCTCCGCTGCCCACCCTGCCAGCGCGTCCGGGCGTCTGGAGCCTCCTCGTGGAGTCCGACGGGACCGTGAAGCCGGTCCCCAACACTGTGGTGATCACCGAGATTCCGATGTCCGCCAAGCGGAACGGGAAGATCGGTCGCTTCAACATCGGCAACTGGCCGTACGAGAATGGCCGCAAGCCGAGAAGCCCGATCTACACGACGCCACGGGGGATGATCGAGGTCACGCCGGAGAACAAGGAGACGTACCTCACGGAGCACATCCAGCTCAAGGATTTCATCACCAAGGGCCAGGAAAGCATCTGGCCCAAGTACGTCGTCGTCCAGCCGAAGGTGCTCGACAAGATCGAGCTCGTGCTGAAGGAGCTGGAGGAGATGGGCCACCCGGTCGAGAACATCTTCGCGGTCAGTGGCTTCCGGACCCCCTGGTACAACGCCCGTGGCGGGAACACCTCCGGCCGGGGGCAGCT
>JAHWJV010000318.1 GCA_019348265.1 Gemmatimonadota bacterium | reverse complement strand
GCTCTTCCGATCTGAAGCTGCGCTCGCCGGCCGCGCTCCTGCGCCTGCCGGCCGTCCTGAACGCGCTCGACCGCAACACCCGCACGGACCTCGGGCGGCGCGAGGCGGGCGCGCTCGTGGGCTTCCTGCTGTCGGGACCGCGCACGGACACGCTGCTGCTGCCGGGCGAGCCGCGTTACCTGGGCGGCGTCTCGTACTGGGTGCCGGACGAGGACGAGACCGAGCGCCTGGTCGAGGCGCACGTACGCCCAGACCAGGCGCGGCTCGGCGCGGCGGGTGACGGGGCGAGATGGCTCCATGCGCACTCAGTCGAGGGGGCGGTTATCTCCAGAAGTGACAATCTAGCGGCCAGGGCACGGGCACGCCCGAGCGGGGCGCGCCAGGGTTGCGCCCGTCCGCCTGGTCGCCGAACTTAGAACCATCCGCGCGACCCATGCTCCGGCGCCTACTTCGACGACGATGACCGCTAGAGTTCTCGGCGGTGAGCGTCGAGGATTACCTGCGGAGCGAGGCCTGCTCTCCCGTCAAGCGCGAGTACGTGCGTGGGACGGTGCGTGCCCTCGCCGGCGCGAGCGAGCGTCACAACCGGCTCGCGGGGCGCATCTATGCTCGCCTGCTGAGCACGGCGGAGGCCCGGGGGTGCCGGTTTTTGATCAGCGATATGCGTCTGCGCGTGAGCGAAGACGTGTACTACTACCCCGATGTGATGGTGGTCTGCGCTGCTGATCGCGGCTCGTACGAGAAGCGGGAGCCGTGGGTCGTCATCGAGGTCCTGTCCCCCTCCACCCGAGCGGTTGACGAGGGCGAGAAGCGGCTAGCGTACACGGGCCTGAAGAGCGTCGAGGCGTACCTCCTCTTCGACTCGATGCACCCGTGGGCGGCGGGGTACTACCGCACTCCGACGGGGTTCGAGGAGCGCCGCTGGGCAGGGGGCGGCGAGATCGAGGCCCGGTGCGCGGGAGTGGTCCTCGATCTGGAGGAGCTGCACCGCGGCCTGTGAGCGCGGCGCCCATGACCGCCGCTCACCTGCTCCGACGGTTCCTGGCGAGGGGAACCATCCGTCCCTGACGGGTACAATCCCTCACCCACGGGTCCGGGTTGCTGCTGACCCGAGGAAGGACGTATCTTCCTCGGGTTTCTCTATTATGTCGCGACTGATCTGAACCCGCCGCGGACACGCGGGGTATCGATGCCGTCAATGAAACCGTTTCTGATGATACGCACTGCCGGTCTCGCCCTCCTGCTTCTCCTGCTCCTGGCGGGGTGCGCCTCTCGGCGCGTCGACCCGCGGACGCTTGCGCCGGACGTCCTGTACGGCCGCGCGAGCCAGGCGTACGACGCCCGGAACTACGGCGCTGCGATCCCGTTCCTGCAGGCCTTCGTCGAGCAGTATCTCGGCGATCCGAGGGCACCGGAGGCATTGATGCGCCTGGGCCGCTCGCACATGGCGCGGCGGGACTACGTGACCGCCGCGGCGCAGTTCCAGCGGCTGGCGGAGAGCTTTCCCGCGAGCCCTTTCAACCTGGAAGCGCGCTTCGCGATCTGCGAGTCGTACGTGCGGCTTTCCCCGAAACCGGTGCTCGACCAGGAATACACGCGCGCGGCGCTCGAGCATTGCGGCGCCGTGGCGGCGAACTACCCGGGCACGACGCAGGCGGAGAGCGCACGCACGCACGTCGCTCAACTGCGTGAGAAGCTCGCCGAGAAGGCGTACCAGAACGGCCTCTATTATCAGCGCCGTCGCGCGTACGACTCGGCGGTGATCTACTTCGGCGACGTGCTGGAGGATTACCCGGATACCGCGGTAGCGCCGTACGCGCTCCGGAAGCTTTACGACGTGTACACGGTGCTGGGGTACGTCGAGGAAGCAGGGCAGGCGCGCGAGCGTCTGCTGCGCGAGTACCCTAACGCGCCGGGGGCAGCGGATCTTCCGTCGGTGGACAGCGCTACCGCGGCGAGGTGAGCGCTTCGGCTCCCCAGCGGATCGGGATCCTCGGAGGCACCTTCGATCCCCCACACGTGGGCCATTTGATGGTGGCGGCGGACGTGTTCGCGGCGCTCGAGCTCGACCGGCTACTGCTGATCCCGTCCGCGTCGCCGCCCCACAAGCAGGGGCAGGTCAGGGCGACGGCCGAGCAGAGGCTGGCGATGGTCCGCACCGCCGCGGATGGCGACGACCGGTTCGAGGTCGACGATATCGAGCTGCGGCGGCCGGGTGCCTCGTATACGGTGGACACCCTGCGCGAGCTCCGCACCCGCTATCACGGGGCCGAGCTCTTCTTCGTCATTGGGATGGACCAGTTCCGCGAGCTCCACACCTGGAGGGAGCCGGAGGAGGTGGCCCGGTTGGCCCGGCTCGCCGTCGTCTCGCGCGACGGCGACCTGCTCGTCGGCGAGAGCCCGATCCCCGTGGTGCCCGTGGCGGTCACCCGGATCGATCTTTCGGCGACCGACATACGGCGGCGCATCCACGCCGGTGAGTCGATCCGTTACTTCGTTCCCGACCCGGTTCGTGAGTTCATCGAGCGGGAGGGGTTGTATAAATAGCTATCAGCTATCAGCTATCAGCTATCAGTCAAGAGCGCTGCCATCTCGGACATTGCGAGGATTTGCAGTTGCCGTGACTGATAGCTGATAGCTGATAGCTGATAGCCTTCCGAAAGCTTTTATGTGGAAGAACCTAGTCAAATCCGTATTCGGCACCCGGCACGACCGGGAGGTCAAGCGGCTGACGCCGCTGGTGGAGCAGGTGAACCAGCACTGGGCGCGGCTGCAGGGCGTGTCGGAGGAGGAGCTCAAGGGCCAGACGGTGAAGTTCCGTAGCATCATCCGCGATCGGACCGCGGAGGTGGAGGCGGAGCTGGAGGATCTGCGCGAGCAGAAGCGGCAGAGCGAGAGCTCGTCCGAGCGCGAGGCGATTTCCGCCCTGATCGCCGACCTGGAGAAGAGCGCCTACCAGATCGTGCAGTCGACGCTGGACGAGCTGCTGCCGCAGGCGTACGCCGTGGTGAAGGAAGCGGCGCACCGCCTGGTCGGCACCGAGGTGGAGGTGACCGGTCAGAAGCTCATCTGGGACATGGTCCCGTATGACGTGCAGATCATCGGCGGGACTTCGTTGCACGAGGGGAAGGTCGCGGAGATGGGCACCGGCGAGGGGAAGACGCTGGTGGCCACGATGCCGCTCTACCTGAACGCCCTCGCGGGGCGCGGGGCGCACCTGGTGACCGTGAACGCCTATCTGGCGCAGCGCGACTCTGAGTGGATGGGTCACCTGTACCGGTACCTGGGCCTTTCCGTCGGGTGCATCGACCTGCACGAGCCCGGCTCCCCGGAGCGCCGCGGCGCGTACCTGGCCGACATCACCTACGGCACGAACAACGAGTTCGGGTTCGACTACCTCCGCGACAACATGGTGCACTCGCTCGACCAGCGGGTGCAGCGCGGGCACTACTACGCGATCATCGACGAGGTGGACTCCGTCCTCATCGACGAGGCGCGGACCCCGTTGATCATCTCGGGGCCGGTCGCGTCCGAGACGAACACCGCTTACGGCCGCTACAACGGGTCAGTCGCGGAGCTGTTCAGGACCCAGAACCGGATCGTCGGGGAGATGATTGGCGAGGCGGAGCGCGCGATCGCGGCGGGGAACTCGTACGAAGCGGGAGAGAAGCTCCTGCTCGCGAAGCGCGGGATGCCGAAGAACAAGCGGCTCCAGAAGATGTTCGCGGACGATCCGGGTCTGCAGAAGCTGGTGCAGAAGGTCGAGGGCGACTACATGCGGGACAAGCGGCTCCACCTCCTCGAGGAATCGCTCTACTTCGCGATGGACGAGAAGGGGCACAACGCGCACCTCACCGACCGCGGTCTGGACCTGCTCGCGCCGGGTGACCACGAGGCGTTCGTGATCCCGGATCTGTCGGAGGCGGTGCACCGCATCGAGGAGAACCCGACCCTCTCCATCGACGAGAAGCGCGAGCACCGGGAAGCGTTGGAGCGGGAGTACGCCGAGAAGAGCGAGAAGATGCACGTCATCCATCAGCTCTTGAAGGCATACGCGCTCTTCAACAAGGACGAGCAGTACGTGGTGCAGGACGGTCAGATCGTGATCGTCGACGAGTTCACCGGCCGCATGATGGCCGGCCGCCGCTGGTCCGACGGGCTGCACCAGGCCGTGGAGGCGAAAGAGGGGGTGACGGTGAAGGGCGAGACTCAGACGCTCGCGACCGTCACCATCCAGAACTACTTCCGTATGTTCGAGAAGCTCGCGGGCATGACCGGAACGGCGGAGACCGAGGAAGGGGAGTTCCACCAGATCTACAACCTCGCAGTGATGGTGATCCCGACGAACCGGGACGTCATCCGCGACGACAGGCACGATCTCGTCTACAAGACCAAGCGCGAGAAGTACAACGCGATCATCGAGGAGATCGCGCGGCTGCACGCGATGGACCTGCCGGTGCTCGTGGGCACCGTCAGCGTCGACGTGTCGGAGACGCTCTCGCGGATGCTGAAGCGGAAGGGCATCACGCACGAGGTACTGAACGCCAAGTACCACGGCCGCGAG
>JAHWJV010000317.1 GCA_019348265.1 Gemmatimonadota bacterium | reverse complement strand
ACCTGAGCTCCCCCAGGACCCTGGCCTGCCCTTTCGGCATCACGTTTCGGTTTCCCGCGGCCGCGACGTCGACCGGTGAGAGCACCACGTGCAGGTCCGGCCCTTTGCTCGTCTCGAAGTCGGGCTCGAGTACGAGGCGCAGGTCGCCGCTCACTCGTTCGATGCGGTACGTACCGGAGGTGCTCTCGCCGCCCTTGCTCACGAAGCGTCCCGTTGCAACGAGCTGCGGAGAGGCCTGTCGCCGCAGCTCGTCCGTAGTGACCGGGTTCGCGAGCCCGGCTGCGGTGCCGACGGGCGTGGCTTGACACCCGGCCAGAGCGGCGAGCGCCAGGATGCGAACCGCTCGGCTGGTGCGAGCGCAAACAATGTTGTGATATGCCATCGCTCATCCGTGGTCTGGGACGTAGTGGGGCCGGGGCATCCCCCGGCGCCACCACAATGTAACGTATTTCTCGAGCTGTCGTTACCGGTCGCGTGCTAGGCTGCGCGGGTCAGCGGGCTGCAAGGCCTACGGCACCGGGCGGAATGCCGCCGAGCACCTGAAGAGGGACGAGGCTTCCGTCCGGCCGTACCTCGAATGACACCAGCGTTCCATCCGCGAAGCTCCGCGCGTACAGGTACTGGCTGTTCTGGCTGAAAGCCTGATCGGCGGCGATGAAGCCTACCGCACCCGCCGTCGGATCGAGCACCGTCAGCGTGCCGTCGGGGGCGACGCGGTAGCTGGAGATGTCACCCGACATGGCATTCGTCACGTACGCGTATCGCTGGCTATCGGTGACCACGATCCAGCAGGTGTCCGAGGCGGACGGGCTCTCGTGCGAGCCGTTCGCGATCTGGGGGAGCGCGGGCTTCCTGGAGGTGGCCGTTCGCGGCGACTCGGCCGCGGGGCGGCTCGCGGCGGAAGCCGGTAGCGAGCTTCACCTCCATGTGCCCACGGCCGCCTCCCAGGGCGCCGTTTTTGCAACTCGGCCGGCCCATGAATGGTAAAAATTTGCTCCTCGCGGCGCTGGTGCTGCTGTTCGGCGCATGCACCCAGGCCCCGCGTCTGCCCACCGGTGCGCTGCCGACGCCCATGCCGGGAGCGAGGCCCCAGGGCGTCCCCGGCTTCGACACGGGCCGCTACCCCGGCGAGGCGACGATGCGTGCCTGGTATGGTAGCTCACCTTACCGCTGGGTGGGCTACTATCTCCCGTCCCCCTGCCACCGTGACGCGTCCTGGGCGGGAACGCGGGCGACCCTCGCGCGAATCGGCTGGGGAATGGCCGTGCTCTACGTCGGGCAGCAAGCCTTCGAGAACCAGACGGCGCCCGATACGCTCCCGCCGGAGCGGATCATCTGCTCGCGCACCCTCCTGACGGTCGAGCGGGCGCGCGCCGACGCCGCCGACGCGGTCGCCAGGACCGCGGCTGACGGCTTTCCCACCGGGACCGTGATCTTCCTCGACGTGGAGCGGATGCAGGAGATCCCGCCCGCGATGGTGATCTATTACCAGGCGTGGCACGACGCGGTGATCGCAGACGGCCGCTTCCGGCCGGGCACCTACGCGCACCGCGTCAACGCCGCGGCGCTGTACGCGCTCGCCCAGACCGCATACCTCCGTGCCGGGCGCCGAGAGAGCCCGCCATTCTGGATCTCCGGCGGCACGGCGTTCTCGCTGGACAAGTCGCCCACGGCGTCCGGCTTCCCCTTCGCCGGGGTCTGGCAGGGCGTGCTCGACGTGCGACGGACCTTTGCCGGGATCACGCTGCTCGTCGACGAAAACGTGGCAGCGCGCCAGTCACCGTCGGCGCCGTGAGCTAACGCCCGGGCTGGCAGGGGACTTGCCAAAGGGTCTGGAGGGGGAGGCAACCCCCAGGACGAAAGACCTTTTCCGGGATCGTGCGATGTCAGACAGCCTGGTCATCATTCGAACGTTCTGCAACCTGGTGGACGCCGACGACGCTCAGGTGGAGCTCCTCACGGCCGGGATCCATTCGCTCCTCTTCTCTGACGACTCGATGAGCCTCCACCCTAACTCGCCCCCGGGGGACGCGGTCGCGCTCGCGGTCCACAACCGGGACGTGACGCTCGCCGAAGCCGCCTTGACGATCAAGCCCCGTCTCGCCTGACCCGAGCGCTCCCGCTCCCGCCGTGCTCGGGACCCTCCGGCGGCTCGTCCGGCACCTCCGATGGGCGGACGAGCGCGTCCTGGGCGCGCTTCATGTCTGCGCGGTGAGGGGCCGAGCCTTCCGGTCTGACCGAGCCTCAGCCTCGCAGACCGCGCGCGGATCGCTTCGGACAATGCGACGGGTCTGGAAGCGCTGCTGAGCCGGCTCGGCGAGCAGGATCTGCCTCGGGAAGTATCCTATCGGAACAGCGCTGGAGAGTCGTTCGCGTCGACCGTGGAAGACATCCTCGTTCACCTCGCGATGCACGGCAGCTATCACCGAGGCCGGGTCGCGCTGCTCCTGCGGCAGGGCGACGAGGAGCCTGCCGCAACGGGTTACATCGTCTTCCTCAGGGTCTGTCGCCAGGCGGTTCGCCGCCATTCCGGGAGGGAACGAACCCGCCTTTTGGGGTATGACCAATGAACATCTCACGAGTTCGGGATGATCCGGTAATTCAGGGTAGTGAGGGTACTCATGTCGACGTTGTGGAGCCTTCGGCTGGTATTCGCGGCTGGAATCATTGCTCTGGCGCTCGTCTCCGTGGACGCCGTGATGCGCGCGCGTGAGGCGTGGCGGCGTCGGCAGCGTGCGCAGGGCGGAGTATACGGCGTGGTGATCGATCGGACCGGGTGCGTGATCGGGACGTACGTGGACCCGATGCAGGTTCCGCGGCGGGCGAGCTATGTGCACGGCCCCGGCTCCGTCTGGACGGGCGGCGACCCGAGCGACCCGACCGCCTGGGCCTGGGAAGGTCAGGGCGCGACCGAGGAAGAGGCGCGCCATGGCGCACAGCGCCTGCGTCAGCTGTATATCAGCCTCCTTCCGGAGCTACGCGTCGAGCGCGGAGACGAGGAAATGAGCATCCCGCCCTGGGCCTGACCACCGGTGCAGGCCGGCGGGCGATCCTTGGGCTCCCAACTTCGAAGGTCTCTTGACGCGGAATCGCTGGCTTGCCGGTAACACGGACAAGGTTCTCCCCGCCGACCCCGCGCGTCGACGGGCCAGGGCCGCACTGGGTTGCGCGACCTTGCTGGTCCTGCTCACGCTGTTGATCTGGTTCATCGCGACGCATACGCAGACATTCGACAACCCGGCGCTGTGGGAGGCGGTGGGCGCTGCTGAATAGGGAACAGGAAACGGGGAACAGCGGGATAAAAGAGCCGGGGCCGACATCACGCTCGATGTCGGCCCCGGGTCCGTTCTGCAGGCTGTTCCCTGTTCCCTGTTCCCCCGATAGTCGGCAAGTCCGTTCCGACACTGGCCTTGCGCCGTCGGGCGACGCGCACGAAGCGCGCGGGTTTTGCCCGCGCCGCGCCGCCGTCAACTTCGTCGCCGGGAGGCAACCATGGAATCTCTGAACAGCCTGCAGGACCTCTTCGTACACTAGCTGAAGGTCCTGTACAGCGCCGAGCAGCAGATCCTGCAGGCGCTCCTCAAGATGGTCGGCGCTACGGAGCACCCGGAGCTCCGCCAAGCGTTCGAGGAGCACGTCGAAGTCACGCGTGAGCAGGTCCGCCGGCTGGATCTGATCACCGACGAGATGGCCGGTTACGGCACCGCCCGCACCTTCGCCCGCCGTCTCGGCCACGAGCGAGCCGCCGCCCTGCTCCAGCAGACGCTCGACGAGGAAGGCGAAACGGATCACCGGCTCACGGCGATCGCCGAGGGCATGGTGAATCGGGACGCCCAGCGATAGGGAACAGGGAACAGCCTGCCCGACTACCGAAGGGGCCGACATCCAGCAGATGTCGGCCCCTTCCTCTTCATTTCCCGCTGTTCCCTGTTCCCTATCCTCCGACGATATCCTTCATGTCCTTGCGGAGGCCTTTGCGCGGGCGGAAGGAGCAGGCTTTCCGGGCTGGGATGTCGATCTCCTTGCCGGTGCGGGGGTCGCGGCCTTTGCGAGGCTGGTATTCCCGCACGCTGAACTGGCCGAACTCGTGGAGACCCAGGGTGCCGCCGCCCTGCAGCTCCGCGGCGATGATGCCACCGGACGGATTGAAGAGGGCGGTGACTACCTCGCCCGCTTTGGCCCGGGAGAGTCCGGCGCGTTTCGCGAGCTGCTCCGTCATTTCCGTCTTGTTCATGGTCGCCTTCCCTGGCTGGGACGAAAGAGGAATGCGTCCCGACCAGGCTTCAAGGCTCGTGCCGCTAGCCTTTAGGCTGCCAGGTGATCGGCATCTGGATCAGCACCCGCACATTCTGATCTTTGTAGACCCCGGGCTTGAAGCGGAATCGCTCCAGCGCTTTCAGCGAGGCCGCCGAAAGCTGCTCGTCGGTGCTTTGCAGCACTTTGGCGGTGGCCATGTCGGGCGTTCCATCGGCCGCGATCACGAACTGCGCGACGACGGTGCCCCCGATTCCGGCGGACTGCAGGAGCGGCGGGTACAGGCTCTCCATGATGCCGCCGATCTCTGCTTTGTTGAC
>JAHWJV010000316.1 GCA_019348265.1 Gemmatimonadota bacterium | reverse complement strand
TGGGCGGACGAGCGTCGAGCGGCTGGTGCGGTTAGTCTCGAAGCGGGAGTAAAGTCGTCAGTCGTCAGTCGTCAGTCTTCGGTCGTCAGTCTGCGGTCGTCAGTCTGCGGTCGTCAGTCTGCGGCCGTTGGCCGGGATTGGGCCCTCACCCGGCGCGCTGAGACGCGCCACCCTCCCCCATGAATGGGGGAGGGGATTCAGATCCAGCACGGTCGAAGCCGTGATCACGCTGGCTAGACTGACGACTGACAGCTACCCTCCCTAGTTCCAGTCCATGCTCTCCGCCGACGCGCTACGCATCCCCCACCCGCCGCTCCACGAACCCGTCGACGAGCTCGACATACCGCCGATAATCTTCCAGACAGCCACGGATCGACCCGTGCACAATCCTCCGGTCCACGTCGTTGTAGTCATGCACGAGGATGTTCCGCAGCCCGGCGCTACGCGCGATCCGCTCCGCGAATTCTGCGGGGTAGACACTGAGCTCCGCCAGCCGGATGAAGCTGTCCCGGTACGTCAACCGCGTCGTTCGCTCCTCGCGCCCGGTCGACAGCTCTCCCACGAGATGTTCGTTGATGTCGATAGCACGCATGACGATCCGCTCGAGCAGCCGCTCGACCGCGGCCATCCTCAAGAAATCTCCGGTGAGCGTCTCGAGCGAGTCGTCCCGGAAGTGCGCCAGACGGCCGAGGTCTTCGGCGATCAGGCGCAGCTTGCGGGCGATGAAGTCACGCCGCACCATCGACCACACTCCGGAGGTACTCCAACTTCTTTCGAAACAGGGTGGCCTCCAGATCGCGCAGATCCGCCGAATCCACGAAGTCCCGGTACGCGTACGCCCGGTATTCCAGGAATTCGCCGGAATCACCGTGGAGGAGGATTCCGGCGCGCATCACCTCGTAGCGCAGGAGCGGATCGGCTTTCGCAAGGAGCACGAGGTCCAGCGTCTCTCCCTGAAACACCTGCGACAGCTCGTCGTAGCAGGCGAGGAGACCGCCCGGCACGCCCGCGGGGCCGGCCCGCAGCGCCAGGTCGAGATCGCTGTCGCTCGCGGGGGGCCGACTCCCGGCCGCTCGGGAACCGAAGAGCACCACGAGCCGTAGCTCCAGGCGCTCGCAGACGGCCTTCAGCCGGGCGGCATCGTAGTGGGGTAGGGTTCCGCTCACGGTGCTATCCCGGACCTACGCGGCCAGAGGAGAGGGTAATGCGGCATACCGGAACCTTCGCGTTGGCTGCTGCGACGGAAAGACCATGAGAGTCTACAGTCCGCAGTCTGCAGTCGTTGGCCGGCAGTCGTTGGCCGGCAGTCGGCCCTCACCCGGCGCGCTGAGACGCGCCACCCTCTCCCATGAATGGGAGAGGGGATCCAGCACTGTCGAAGCCGCGACCACGTTCGCCGGACAGAAGATTGGAAGACTGAAGACTGACGATGTCAGTCTTCAGTCGCGAGTGTTCAGTTCAGTCGAACCGCAGCACCCGCAGGCCGAGCGCCGCGGCGGCCTCGGCCATCTGGCCATCGGCGGTGGCCAGCTCCTCCACCCCTACCGCGCTCGCGACCGCCAGATGCATCGCATCCAGCGTGCGCAGCGCACGCGGCTGGAGACGGTCGATCAGGCGCGCCGCCGCGAAAGCATGCCCGTCCTCGAGCGGGCGCAGGTGCAGAAAGTCCTGGGCGAGATCCTCCTGGAACTGCGCGAAGATACGCGCCTCCGTCAGGGCGTCGAAGTGCCCGCTCCGGCGCCGCCGCGCCAGTAGGCAGCGCATCTCCACCACCACGAGACTGCTGATGGTCGGCTCGGACGCGTTCTGCAGGAACTCCTCGAATTCAGCCGAGCGCGGCTCGTTCAGGTACCACTTGGCGAGCGCACTGGTATCGAGGTAGACGCTCACCTATCTCTCGTCCCGATCCTGGCGCACCAGCACCTCGCTCGGGATGGGCATCGGCGACATGCTTTCCCTCAGCGCCCGATGCGAGGGGATAACCTTCGCCCCCCGGGTGGGAAGTATGCGCGCCACGGGCGTGCCGTGGCGGGTAACGATTACCTCGCCTTCCTTCTCGACCAGCTCGTCCAGGCGTCCCAACATCGCCCGCATCTCCCGGATCGACAGCTCGCGCATGATCCCGCCTCCGGTAATCTTGTGCTACAGTTTTAATAACTGTAGCACACCGGGTAAATCGAAGTCAAGCCTCGCGCGATCTGAGCGTGTCATGCTCGTAGTCGCCGAAGTGTACCAGCGGGCCGACGGCGCGGCGATCACGTACAGCTTTCGCTTCACGAACTCGCTCCGAGATGAGAGTCTTCGGTCTTCAGGCGAGCAGGGCTGCCTCGTAGATTATTCCGACGCGCGCGCGAAGGCAGTCGCCGAGGGACTGAAGGCTGAAGACCCAAGGCTATCTCCCGTACCTGTCCTCCAGCCGTATCACATCGTCCAGCTCGGGGGTGCTCACCTCGAGGACGACCGCGTCCTCCAGAGCGGTGATGCGGTGCACGTCGCCGGGGCGGATGGTGATGCACTGGCCCGGGCTCATCTCGAAGTCCTGGCCGTTCAGATGGTACAACAGCCGTCCGGACTGGAGATACATCGTCTCCTGCTTCCGCTCGTGCTTCTGCAGGGAGAGCGCGTGGCCCTCGGTGACCTCGATGATCTTGCCCGCGTAGCGATCCTCGTGCGCGTACCAGATCTCGCGGCCCCAGGGCTTGTCGACCACCTTGGGGGTCGCGAAGGTCGCGTTACCGTCATTCGGCTTGGTTTCCGCCGCCATTTAGCAATAGAGTTTGGGTGGGTGAATCAGGCTCGGCCGCGACGGAGCCGCTGCCAGAGCGATCTGCGCCGCGCCAGCGGCGGCACGGGGAGCGGCTCCTCCCCTTCCAGCATCCGTCCAGGGTTGGCGGCCGTCAGCTGCTCGAACTGGTCCCGCCCGCCGGCATCGGCGAAGGCGGCGCGGCACGGCTCGATCGGCAGCCGGCCGCGCGCGTGGTAGTCGCTGCTCAGATAATCGACCCAGCCCCGCGCGAGCAGCTCCCAGGCGGAGGCCTCCGCCTTTGAGCCGAACCGCCCCACGAACGACCCGGCGTTGCACTGGAGCAGCGCGCCCACGGAGCGCCACTCCTCCAGCAGGTCCAGGTCGTCCAAGTTGTGGTACCGTTCCGGGTGGGCGACGATCGGCCACCACCCTCGAACCCGCAGCTGGTACAGCGCCTGAACGCTGTGCGGCGGGACGGTCATCCCCGGGAACTCGACCAGGACGAAGTTCGTCCCCGCCAGCCGCAGCCGGGGATCGGTGAGGTCGACCGCCGGTGAATCGAGCATCAGCTCGACCCCGCGATGGATGCGGACGTCCGGCAGCTCCTCCGCGACCATCCGCGAAAACCCGTCGAAAGCCTGATCGATGAAGTCGAGCGTCTCCGCGAGCGCCTCCGGCCGCTCGGTCAGCGATCCGAGCAGGTGCGGCGTCACCACCACGGTGCGGACACCGTGCTGGTGCATGTCGCGGACCGCGTCGCGCGACTGCTCCAGCGTCGAGGCCCCGTCGTCTACCCCGGCGAGCAGATGGTTGTGGAAGTCAATCACTCGATCCGGTAATCCTTCCGTGCCGCGGGAGAGACAGGTCCATTCCAGGAACGAAGTCTCGGATTATCGCCCTGCCGGCGACGTACTGCAAGACGGGAATCCGTCCGCGGACCCCGACCGCCGGAGGTGTTCCCGTTTCGCTCCATTACGCCCGAGGTGACCGTCCATCCCGCACCGACTCTGTGCGACCCTGGGAGCCGGTGTGCGTTGGAGGCCTGTAAATGGAAGGCCTGGGTGGGCACAGATTCGCCGACAGGATATGCCAGATCGCCGCGACCCCATCTCGCCAGCCGTCGACTCCATAATCACCCGCGATGCGGGCGCTGAATGCCTCGAGCAGCCAGCGGTGATATTGGGGAGCGAGTTCGGCAGACTTCGCAAAGTGCTTGCCGAACGCCGCCTGAACGCCACTGTGTTTGCTGAACGTCAGACCGTGGGAGAGGAGCAGGACCTCTGCGGTGTAGAACATCGCGTAGTACGCGCGCGAGGCAGCAAAGTCGGTGTCACCCGCTTGCAGCAGTGTGCTGGCCGCAGCGATCGACCGTCCGCCTTGGAGAGGAGTCCGACCACTTCGTTGGTCATGCCGCGCGGGCCTCGCGTCGAACGTTTGCGAGAAACGCAGAGCTCGCGTTCATCCACGCCGATTCGGACGCGAAAACCGGGATGATACTTACCTCCGCCGCGAGCGAGAGAGATGCGAACACGCCGCCTGTCCGCGTAGGGAGACTTGGGCATGCGCGGCTTCTCCTCCAGTCCCACCACCCGCCCGTCCGCCCCGAGCTCCGCCACCCCGTAGCGCTCCGGGTCGCGCACGTGGTAACCGAAGATCGTCGCTCCCTTGGTATGCGCGGCGACGTACTGCAGCATCTCGCTCCGTGCCCGTAACAGATATTGTCGCCCAGCACCAGCGCCACCGGGCTGTCGCCCACGAAGTCCCGCCCGACAGTGAACGCCTACGCCAGCCCCTCGGGCGCCGGCTGCTCCGCGTAGCGGAGCCGCATCCCCCACCCCTCCCCATCCCCCAGAA
>JAHWJV010000315.1 GCA_019348265.1 Gemmatimonadota bacterium | reverse complement strand
ACCCCGGGCCTGGGTAAAAGGCCTCAGCGCAAGGTCTTTGCCAGGGGCTATCGGCTATCGGTCTTCAGTCTTCAGTCGACTGGCGACTTCAGACTCCCCTCACTTCACCGCCACCCTGCCCTCGAGGTAATCCCTCAGCTGCTGCTCGCCGTCGAAGGCCAGGTGGTTGAAGGGGATGTCGGCCGGGGCGAATGCGTGGATCTCGCTGATCTCCAGAGGGTCGTGGATGTCGGGGTCCCCCTGCACCTCGGCGGCCAGGGTGACGCTCACGGCATGGGTCCGTGGATCGCGGGCGGGGGAGGAGTAGACGCCGACGAGGCGGATGAGCCGCACCCATTCAAGGCCAGTCTCCTCCTCGAGCTCCCGGCGCGCGGCCTCCTCTATGGTCTCGCCCCAATCGACCATGCCGCCGGGAACCGCGAACCGGTCCGAATCGACGCGCCGGGCGAGCACGATCCGGCCGTCGGGATAAACGGGCACGATCCCGACGCTGAGCGTCGGATGGCGCAGCAGCAGGCGCATCGCCGCGCGCAGGTGTCGCCAGAGCTGGCCACTCTTCTTCCGACGGCGTCGCCGGTCCTCGATCCGCACCATGTCGCCACCGTTCCCGGGTCCGGAGAATCCGCCGGCCAGATCACGACCGGCCGCCACTATCTTTCGCTCGCTCATAACGCGCCTCCATACTGCCATCGATCTTCGCGAAAAGCCTCGACCACCTCGTCGGAGGGGTCGTCTATCACCACCGCCGTAAGCTTCGTTCCCGATACCCGGCGGATCACGAATTCCGACCACCCGGCCGGGTACGGGAAGCGGTCCCGAATGGTGGTCGCCCGGCGCTCCATCTCGTCGGGGTCGCCCGTGCCGATGAAGCGGTACCGTGTTCTAGCTGGCATTGTCCGTCTCGTGCCGTTCTCGCCCGTTACTCGCGGCGGGGGGCCCGGCCCACTCCGCGCTGACATCATACTGCGGCCGCCCGATCATTCT
Organism: Gemmatimonadota bacterium; assembly: GCA_019348265.1. Taxonomy (GTDB): domain Bacteria; phylum Gemmatimonadota; class Gemmatimonadetes; order Longimicrobiales; family Longimicrobiaceae; genus JAHWJV01. The sequence continues at coordinate 3,622 of JAHWJV010000315.1, read as the reverse complement.
GGCCAGCGCAGGTGGTAAATGGGCGGCTTGCCGCTTGCGGTTAGCGGCACCGCTCGACGCCGGACGGCGGCTATCGGATCGTAGCACCGCCCAACCGAGGGCTACGTTGCATGGAGGACCAGGAGATCGCGGCGGAGATCCAGCGACGGGGCCTCGAGATCGTCTATCTCTCCGAACTCGCGGCCGCATTGGGCTTCGCGGTGGATGAGGGATGGACGGAGGAGATCTTCGCCGCCATCGAGCGCGCGACCCTGGAGCAGCGGCGCAGCGCCGCCGTGCGCACGCTGCATCTGTCCAAGAAGAAGTGACGCCGAGGCGGACTCCATGGCCAAGTCGAGAAAGATCAGCGCAGGAATGCTCCTCTTCCGCCGCATCGGTGGGAAGCTGGAGATCTTCCTCGCCCATCCCGGCGGCCCCTTTTGGACCCGCCAGGAGGAGGGGACGTGGACCATCCCCAAGGGCGTCATCGAGGAGGGGGAGGAGCCGCTCGACGCGGCCAAACGGGAGTTCCGCGAGGAGACCGGCATCGAGCCGGTCCCGCCGTTCGTCCCACTGGGAAGCATTCGACAGAAGGCGGGTAAGACCGTCCACGCCTGGGCGTGGGAGGGCGACGCCGATGCCGGAACGATCATCAGCAACTTTATGCGTATCGAGTGGCCCCGCGGCTCTGGGCGGTGGCAGACCTACCCCGAGGTAGACCGCTGCGCCTGGTTCGACCCGGCCGGTGCCAGGGAAAAGATCAACGCGGCGCAGGCGGAGCTGATCGACCGCCTGGAGGCGCTGCTGGACAACTAGTCCGAGAATGCGAAGGCGAAGGAGCTCGCCCTCTCGGACGGCAGCACCCTCGCACTCCCACTTTCGCACTTCGCACTCTCGCAATTCCAGTCACCATGGAAGCATCCGTCGCAACAAGGCCCGCGCGCGATGCAGAGGCCGGCGTCCGAGTACGGGGAGGGAGACGCCTGGGCGCTCCCCTCTCCGCGGTACTCTTCGCCTCTGCCAGCGTGGTGCTGGGCGTCCTCTGGGACATCTCCTGGCATTCGACGATCGGCCGGGACACCTTCTGGTCGCCGCCGCACGGCGATCTATCTCGGCGGCGCCGTGGCGGGCATCGTCTGCGGGTGGCACGTCCTGCGGCTCACCTTCGCCGGGTCATCGGAGGAGCGGGCGGCGACCGTACGCTGGTGGGGGTACTTTCGCGGGCCCCTCGGCGCCTGGACGTGCGTCTGGGGCGCGATCGCGATGCTGACCTCCGCCCCGCTCGACGACTGGTGGCACCAGGCCTACGGCCTCGACGTGAAGATCCTCAGCCCGCCACACGCCGTGCTCGCCCAGGGGATCCTCGCGATCCAGCTCGGCGCGCTCTTCATGGTGCTCGCGGCTCAGAATCGGCAGCATGCCAGGCGTACCGGAACCGCGGACGTCGGTGCGGACGGGGCCGGGCCGGCGGAACGGCTGCTCCCCTGGATGGCGGCGTTCGCCGCGTCGCTGGTGCTCGCGAACTTCGCGATCATGGTGAGCGAGTACACCTGGCGCGTCTTCCAGCACGGGCCGCTCTTCTACCAGGTAGTATGCGGAGCCTTCCTCCTCCCGCTGGTGGCCGGCGCGATCGCGAGCCGTCTGCGGTGGTCCGCGATCGCGGTGGCAGGGCTCTACATGGCCTTCTTCCTCGTCCTCGTCTGGATCCTGCCGCTCTTTCCGGCGGAGCCGAAGCTCGGCCCCGTACTGAGCCATGTCGACCGCATGGTGCCGCCGCAGTATCCGCTGCTGCTGATCGTCCCCGCCGCCGCGATCGACGTCGTCCTGCACCGCTGGAACCGGACGCGGGGATGGGGACTGGCGGCCGTACTCTCCGCCGTGTTCCTGGTGACGTTCATCACCGTGCAGTGGCCGTTCTCGATCTTCCTCAACTCGCCGCTGGCGCACAACGCCTTCTTCGCTCAGCACCTGCTTCCGTACATGGTCGGTTCGGACTGGGCGCTCGCGCGGGGCGAGTTCATCGGGCTCACCTCGGGACTCGGGCTCGCTCGGGGGCTGGTGATCGCGCTGATCATCGGTGTAGTGTCGGCCCGGCTCGGTCTCGCGGCTGGCGGGTGGATGTCCAGGGTGCACCGGTGATGCGCCGCTCCCGGTCGCTGCTGGGGCTCGCGATCGCGGTGCTCGTTCTCTCTGGCCACGTCGGGAATCCCAACGTGGTGCTGGATGGGAATGCCGGGCCTTACCCAGTTCGAGTGGTGGTTCGCCCGCCCGAAGTCATTCCCGGGCAGGCGGAGATTTCCGTGCGCGCCCTGGATGAGGGCGTGACTGGCGTCACCGTGCGGCCGGTTCGCTGGGACCTGGGAGTGGAGGGGGCGCCCCGCCCGGATGCCGCCGCACCGGTCGAGGGGGAGCCGCGGCTCTGGAGTGCGTCCCTCTGGCTCATGGAGTTCGGATCCTACAGCGTCCACCTCGCCGTCACCGGCGCACGGGGTGAGTGGACGCTGATCGTTCCGGTGCCCGCGGTTGCGCTGCGGGTGACGAGCATGCCGAGGAGCCTGGCCATCCCGCTCATCGGGCTCGGGCTTTTCCTGGCCGTCGGACTCCTGTCCATCGTTGGCGCGGCCGTCCGCGAGGCGGTGCTCCCGCCCGGCGAGGAGCCGGACCGGCGCCGCCGCCGTAGCGCGTGGATCGCCCGGGCGGTCGCGCTCCCCCTCATCGTCCTCGCGCTTTTCGGGGGCTCCAAATGGTGGGGAGCGGAGGATGCCGCGTACGGACGCAAGCTGTACCGTCCACCCGCGGTTACGAGCACGTTCGCGGCGGACGGCGCCGGTCGGCTTCTTACGATGAACGTGGAGGGATGGAGCGGCCGATCGGGCTATCTGACGAGCCCGCTCCTCCCCGACCACGGGAAGCTGATGCACCTGTTCCTGGTCCGGCAGCCGGGCCTCGACGCCTTTGCGCATCTACATCCCTCGCGCGTGGACTCGGCCACCTTCGCGGTTCGTCTCCCGGACCACCTCCCGCCGGGCGAGTACCGGCTGTACGGTGACATCCTGCACGAGAGTGGGTTCGCCGAGACGCTCACCGACACGGTGCGGATCCCCGCCGCGACGGGCACGCGCTCCGCCGCGGATGCGGACGACTCATGGCTCGTCGGTCGGCCGGCGCCGGGAAGCGCTCACCTCCCCGACGCTTCGAGCATCGTGCGGCTCGACGCGGAGGAACCGCTCCGCGCCAACGTCCCGACCACCTTGCGCTTCCGCGTCTTCGACCCCGCCGGCACGCCGGCGGAGCTCGAGCCGTACATGGGAATGCTCGCGCACGCGGCCGTCACGCGCGAGGACGGATCGGTCTTCGTGCACCTGCATCCGGGCGGCACCGTCTCCGCCGCGGCTCAGGCGCGCTTCGACCAGATTGCCCGCGGTGATACCGTCCGCGACGCGAGCGGAAGCCTGGTGTCCGCTGCCGGCCATCCGCCGGGGCACGGCGGCTCGCCCGGCTCGGCGGGGATGCTTGCCCTGCCCTACGAGTTCCCGCGGGCCGGCCGGTACGTCATCTGGGTGCAGGTAAAGCGCGAAAACCGCGTTCTGACCGGCAGCTTCGACGTTCGGGTGACGGACTGAAACGGGAAGTGCGAGAGTGC
>JAHWJV010000314.1 GCA_019348265.1 Gemmatimonadota bacterium | reverse complement strand
CGGGAGGCGCCGTCCCCGGAGGCAGGCGTCCCCACCACCGGGCCATGGCCACCGTCGCTGCCACCACAGCGAGCACCACAGCACCGGCGACGCTGGCGCCGAGCACGCCGAGCAGCCGCTTTCGCAGACCGGCCGACGAGCAGAGCGCCTCGCGCAGCGCTTCGGGGTCGCTCGCCGCCGCGAGCAAGCGCACGAGCGCCGTCAGGGCGAGATCGGGGTCGGCGACGTCGCCCAGCGGGCGAGGCCGAGGATTAGGATGACCACGCCGACGCCGACCGCCAGAATGCCCATCTGGCGTCGTCCGCCAACCCGCTCTACGAGCTGATCTACTACCGGTGGGAGCGCGAGGGTGTTGAGCATCGTACGCGGTTAGCTCTGCATGTTGATCACCGAGCGATACACCTCGGTGAGCTTGTTCCGAACCTCGACCAGCATCTCGAGCGCGATCCCCGCCTCTTCCGTCGCGGCCATCACCTGGTGCAGCTCCACCTGCTCGCCCCGCAGGTAGGCGGCGACGATGTCCTGCGCGCTGTCCTGCACGTCCGACACTTCACCGAGCGCCTGCTGCAGCGTGTCGCCGAAGCTCGCGCCGCCCGCCGCCTTGCCGCCCGCCGTCGGAAACGCCGAGCCGATGCCGAGCTGCCCCTGAGAGAGGCCGACTCCCGAGATTGGAAGCGCCATGGGTCAGGCCCTCACGTCGAGACGGCCGCCGCGCGCGATCGGCGCCTGCGGAGCGGCGATCGCGGTCTGGCGCCCGTACGTCAGCGGACCGCCCGTGCTCATGCGCGAGAAGAATGACCGCTCCTCGCTGGTGAGCACCTTCCAGAGCTCCGGATCGGTGCCCGCCGGCGCTTCCGGCGCCACCACGCCCTGCCGCGGCGCCAGCAGCCCCGAGGCCGCGATCCGCGCCGGAGCGGGAGCGGAAGCAGTCGCCGAAGCGCGCTCCTGCTCCACCGTCGTGCGTAGCTTCTCCTGCGGGCGCAGGAGCTGGGCGGCCGTGCCGCCGATTGCGTTCAAGTTCATCGTCCCCAATTCCTAGATGTCGATCGCGCGGCGGAGCATTGCCTTCGCCGACTGGAAAACCGTCGCGTTCGCCTCGTACACACGCCGCGCGTCCATCAGGTCGACCAGCTCGTCCGTGATGCGCACGTTCGGATACCGCACGTAGCCCCTTGCGTCGGCGTCGGGGTGGCCGGGCTCGTAGACCAGCGGCCCTTCCGTCGCGTCATCCTCGATCGCGGTCACCGCTACACCGTGCATCGCGTCCAGCGGGTTGCCCGAGGGAAGCCGGAAGAACGCCGGGTTGTTGGTTCGCGAATCGACCTCGTACGGCTGACCGGGGATGCTCACCGCCTCCATCCGCACCACCTTTCGCTGATACGGCGTCCCCGCGTCGGTTCGCGTCGTCTCCGAGTTCGCGATGTTGCTCGCGATCGTGTCGAGCCGCTGACGCTGCGCCGACAGGCCGGTCGCCGATATCGCGAGAGTGCGGAACATCGGCCGCACCACGCCCTGGTACGGAGGGGGCGGAAAGCCGGGGATCTGATTGTTAGGCATTAGCGCTCGCGGATGCTGGTGCGGATCTGCTGATACGTCCGCTGGAGAAGACGAGCCGTTGTCTCGAAGTGGAGCTGCTCGTCGGCGAGGGACACCATCTCGGCCTCCAGGTCTATCGGGCCTTCCATCTCCGTCCCCGCGCCCGCTTCCATCTCCGGAAGGGCGAAGCCGTCGCCATTCTGCAACGTCGCCTTCGCCACGCGATCCGCGATCATCCGAGTACGCTGGCTGCTCGCGTCGAGGCTTTCGCGCAGCGAGACGCTCGGGGAGACCCGGTTGAAGAATCCGTAGAGCATGGGGGTTTCGAATGAGGGGAGGCCATCGGTCCGCGGCCTCGGTAAGGGCAACGGGTGTTCCAAAGTGGGCCAGGAGGTCGTAATTCGTAAAAATGAGGCCGCGAAATCGCGGCCTCATGGATCGTAAGTCACTGGAGAGGCAAGCTTTACGGATTTTTATTCGGAACGGCCATTGGAGGGATTTAGAAGGTGCTGAGGCAGCCGTGGAGGGGCGCTGGAGGCAACTTTGACCGGCAGCTTCTGCCGTGCGGTAGGGAGAGTTTTTCCGTCGGGAGCGCCGAGAGCCTCGCGCGCGCGATCGGCAGGAGGCTTACTCCTCCACGTCGTCCTCCGGCGCGTTGAGCTTGTTGCGGAGGGTGCGAACGCTCATGCCGAGCAGCTCCGCCGCGCGCGTGCGGTTCTGGTCCGTGGCGTCCAGCGCCTGCTGGATCAGGACGCGCTCCGCCTCGTGCACGTTCAGGGAGTTCAGGATCACCCTGGGCGCGGATCCCGAGCCGTGCGAGCCGCCGTTTCCGGCGGGAGCGGGCACGATGCCGCGCTCGCCCATGGGTATGGCGAGGCCGGCGCGGTGCGGGTCGAACGCGTGCGGCCCGAGCATCGGCTCGGGGCTGAGGATGACCGCCCGTTCCACCGTGTGCTGCAACTCGCGAACGTTGCCGGGCCAGGAGTACTGCTGCAGGAGCCCGAGAGCCTCCGGAGTGATCCCGAGGAACTGCTTCCCGATCTCCTGCGAGGTGCGCATGGCGAACCGGTAGGCGAGGATCGGCACGTCTTCGCGACGATCCCGCAGCGGCGGCACGATCAGGGGAATCACGCTCAGGCGGAAGTAGAGGTCCTGTCGGAATTTTCCCGCCGCGGACTCGGCCGCGAGGTCGCGGTTGGTCGTGGCGATGATGCGCACGTCCACGCGGATCGACGAGGTCCCGCCGACGCGCTCGAACTCCTGCTCCTGGAGCACTCGCAGCAGCTTCGCCTGCAAATCCAGCCGCATCTCCGAGATCTCGTCGAGCAGGAGCGTTCCGCGGTGCGCTCGCTCGAAGGCCCCTTCCACTCGGCGGATAGCTCCAGTGAAGGCGCCCTTCTCGTGCCCGAAAAGCGCGCTCTCCACCAGTCCTTCCGGGAGCGCGGCGCAGTTCAACTTGATGAAGGCCTTGTCGCGGCGTTCGCTCTGGTCGTGGATCGCCCACGCGAACAGCTCCTTACCGGTACCCGACTCGCCCTGCAGCAGCACGGTCGCGCGCGTAGGCGCGGCCATCGCGACGGTCTGCTGGATGCGCCGGAGCGCGTGGCTCTCGCCGATGATCTGCCGCTCGTTGCGGAACTCCATCACCTCGCGCCGGAGCACCTCGTTCTCCTTGCGCAACCGCACGAACTCCAGCGCCTGATCCACCGCGAGCTTCAGCTGCTCGGGCCGGATGGGCTTGGTGATGTAATCGATCGCGCCGGCCTTGATCGACGCCACCGCGTGCTCGATGCTCGCGTAGCCCGTGAGCATGATCAGCGGGATGTCGTAGCCTTCGCGCGCCAGCAGGGAGAGAAACTCGAGCCCGGTGAGCCCGGGCATGCGATAGTCGGAGATGATGAGGTCGACCTCTTCCTGCGCCAGCACCTGCAGTGCCTCGGGAACGCTGTGCGCTCCCACGGGACGGTGCCCTGCCCGCTCCAGTGTATCCTGGACGATAAGACCTACCGACGGTTCGTCGTCTACGTGAAGGACAGTTGCCATGCGGGACGGGGGAGGGAGCCGCTAAAGTTCCGCGGACGTGGTGCCGAGACTCAGTCGTATCATAATCCCCCGCAGGTCAACTTGCAACGGGTTGGGGACCCCCGCTAGCCCCTTCAGACCCGGCTCCGGCCAATGAGAATCACGAACAACATCATCCGCGAAAACGCGGTGACGAACATGCGACGCGGGCTCCAGCAGATGGAGGCCGCACAGCAGCGTTTGGGTACTGGCCTCCGCCTCACCAGAGCTTCCGACGACCCGGCCGCCACCGCGACGGCCTTGCGGACCCGTGGCTCGATCAACGCCCTCGAGCAGCACCGCCGCTCCATCGACGTCGCGAAGCTGCGCACCACGTCCGAGGAAACCGCGCTGGGCCAGATTTCCGATCTGCTCACACGCGCGAAGGAGCTGGCCATCTCACAGGCCACGGCCACGGCGAGCGCGTCCACACGTCGCGCCGCAGGCGCCGAGGTGGAAGGGCTTCTGCGGCAGGCGGTGTCGATCGGGAATACCCGGATCGCCGGCGACTACCTGTTCGGCGGGATGAGCTCCGACGTCCGCCCGTTCGATGTCGACGAGTCCGGAGCATCGCTGGGCTTCACCTCGACCGGTCCGACGGGCGCACTCAGCGTCGAGATCTCGGCGAAGAACTATCTGGCGACTACGCACTCTGGCGTCGAGGTCCTCGGCACAGATACCGTAGGAGTGCTCGCCTCGATCCGGGATCTCGCCAGCGCGCTCGGAAGCAACGATCTGCAGGGGATTACGAATGCGCTTTCGTCAATCGATAGCGCGTTCGAAACGGTGCAGAGCCTCAACGCGGAAACCGGAGCGCGCTACAACCAGCTCGACATCACCCGCGCGAACCTGGACGCCGTGGAGCTCAACGAGGCGTTCGCCGTGCAGGTCCTGGCCTGCGCCCGCCGGCTCGGGCTGGACCTCGAGACGCTGAACGCCGACGGCGGCGCGATCGCGCTGGGCCACGCTCTGGGCAGCAGCGGCTGCCGGATGGTGGTCACCCTGCTCGGGC
>JAHWJV010000313.1 GCA_019348265.1 Gemmatimonadota bacterium | reverse complement strand
TACGGCCAGGCGCGGTGCGCTGCTGGCGGCGGTCACGGTGCTCGCGCTCGGTGGGGCCGGCGCTGCCGTGGTCACGCTGGACGGCAAGGGGCCCTCGGTCGCCGTCTCCCCCTCCCCCTCGCCGAGCAAGGCGGCGGTGCGCGGGGCGCTGCTGGGCGCTGCCCCCACCGCCGGCGCCGCCCCCACGGCCGCGGGGCTGCAGGCCGCGGTCGGGCAGGTGCTGGCCGACCCGGCGATCGCCGGGCGGCTGGCCGTCTCGATCGTGGACGGAGTCGCCGGCACCCCGCTGCTCGAGCAGGCAGCCGCTACGCCGGTGCTGCCCGCCTCGACGGTGAAGATCGCCACCGCCGCCGCAGCCCTCACCGCGCTGCCGGCCGAGCGCCGGCTGACCACCCGCGTCGTGGCGGGAGCCGTGCCGGGGGAGGTGGTCCTCGTCGGCGGTGGCGACCCCACTCTGGCCGGGCCGGGGGGCGAGGCGGACTACCCGGCCTCGGCGAGCCTGGCCGAGCTCGCCGCGATCGAACGGCTCGGCGTCGAGGTGCTGTCAGCGACGGAGACGGTCGACCGGTCGACGTCGTCGGGGCGGCTTACCGCCGGAGTGCTGCTGCTGCTCGCCGAGCACTTCCTGACCATGCTGGCCGCCCAGTACGGGATGCCGGTGCCGCGGCTCAGCCCGGAGCTGCGGCGCGTCCTGCTGTCGCACAGCTGGCCCGGCAACGTCCGCGAGCTGCGCAACGCACTCGAGCGTGGGCTCCTGCTGGGCGAGGGCGAGATGATCACGGCCGACCTCTTCCCGCAGGCCAACGGCGCCCGTGTAGCCGGAGCGCCGCTTCCCTTCCCCGCCTCCCTCGCGGAGATCGAGCGCGCCGCCGCACAGGCGATGCTGGAGCGCCTGGAAGGGAACAAGAAGGCCGCCGCGGACGCGCTCGGCATCTCGCGCTCGCGCCTCTACCGCCTGCTCGCCATGAATGTGTAGCAAAACGCTGCACGCGTCGCGTTTCAGGACACCGCACCTCGAGAAAACCACCCGTATGGGGGTTCCGGCGGCGGCGCGGCGCTTGCCCCCGCCATGGTCTGGCTTTCTCACCCCCGAAACGAATTGGCTATGCTACGCTACACCGTCCGTACGTTGAAGGCGCTGGGCGCGATCGTCGCCGTCGCCGTCGCCGCCTGCCAGGAGGTATCCGGACCGAACGAGGAGGTGGACGAGTCGGAGCTGACCTTCGTGCGCTTCGGCGAAAACTCCCCCCCGCTCGAGTCGGACAGCATCGCCTTCTGGGCCGTTCGGGGGGAGACCCGGAAGGGCGAGATGCGCTACGTGACCGCCGAGTACAACGGCAAGTGTCTCCTCTTCCGGGTGCCCGCGCAGGCGCTGCTGCGCCGGCCGAACGGCACGCCGTTCATGCAGGGCGATTCCGTGAGGATAGTGATCCGTATCGTGGATAAGGAGCGCTTCGACTTCCGCTTCGAGCCGAGCGGGCTGATCTTCGATCCGGATCACCCGGCGGAGCTCGAGGTCCGCTACCTCTGGTCCAATACGGACTACAATAGGGACGGGCGCCAGGACGAGCAGGACGTAAGAGCCGCGGAGCGGATCCGCTTCTGGCACCAGCCGTTGCCCGGCGCGAAATGGCGGAGCATCCCGACCACGCACCTGCCGGGGGCGGTAGAGGCGCGGGCGCCGGTGCTCGGGTTCAGCCGGTACGCGCTCGCGATCGACTGACGAGCCGTGACCACCCGACCCGGAAACGTCCCGCCGCTCGGCCTGGCAGAGGCCCGCCACCTGGTCGCGCGCCGCGAATGGCGCGCGCTCGCGGAGCGCGCCGCGCTGCTCGAGCCCGACGCGCTGTCGGCGGATCCGGAGCTGGGGTATCACTGCGCCAACGCGTGGATGCGCATCGGTGCGCTCCAGCGGGGCCTGGAGCTCGCGCGTGAGGTCGCGCCGCGCCTGTGTCTCACCGGAGACCGACGCCTCGCGCTGCAGGGAATCAATCTGCTTGGCGCGCTCCTCTTCGAGACCGGCCTCACCGCTGAGGCAGAAGACCGCTTCGGCGAGCTGCTCGAGCGCGCTACCGACGAGCAGGATGACGAGCTCGCGGCCCGCGCCTCCAACAACCTCGGCGTGCTCGCCAACGTCCGGGGTGATCGGGAGCGCGCGCTCACCTGTTACCAGCGCGCCCTCGCTTCGTACCAGCGCCTCGGTTACATCCGCGGCCTCGCCCAGACCCACTACAACCTCGGCATGGCCTACCGCGAGCTCCGCTTCGCCGAGCAGGCGGATGCGCACTACGGCCGCGCCATCCGCTTCGCCGAGCAGTCCGGGAGCGCCGACGTGATCGGCCTCGCCGAGTCGGATCGCGGCCTTCTCTGCGTCCAGTCCGACGACCCGGCGAAGGGTGAAGCGCTCGCCATGCGCGCTCGCGACCGTTTCGCGTCGCTCGGCGACCCCCTCGGCGTGGCCGAAGCGCTGCGCGTGGTTGCCGCGGCCCAGCGCGCTCTCGGTCGCCTCGACCAGGCCCGACGGCTCCTCGACGAGGCGCTCGGCGCCGCCCGCGCTCACGCCAGCGTCCTCCTGCTGGCCGAGCTACAGCGCGATCGCGGCCGGCTGCTGGTCCAGATGGGCGACGAGAGTGGCGCACGCGAGGCCTTCAACGAAGCGGCCGAGAGCTTCTCATTCCTCGGTGCCCGCGCAGACGCGGAGGCCACCCGCCTCCTCCCGCCGACACCCGCTTCCTAGCCCCGCCGCGGCGCGCGCCGGACGTGTTCTGTCTCGAAACGAGACACTCCCTTGCCCGAAGAAGTTGCGCTAAGTTTGCCTGCCACACGGACATAGGAATTCAGCCCCGGTCGGAACGGGCATTGCCTTTAGGAAGGGGAGTGTCCCCGCCGGGGCCCTCGAGCTTCCGTGCACAGGGGAGCTGGATAACGAACGGTTCAGCACCCACTCTCCGTCCTGAGGAAGCACCCATGAAAAGCTCTCGTATTCGCACCGCGGTTCTCCTGCTGCTCTTCGCGGCGTGTTCCGGAGACGGGGGGACCGGACCGGGAGGGGGAGAAACGGTAGGAGGAGGCACAGGCGGAGGAGGAACGGGGGGCGGCGGAACCGGTGGAGGGGGCGCGACCGCGAACAGGGTGACGGTGGGCGCCTTGACCTTCACGGCCAGGGACATCACGGTGCCGGTGGGCACGAAGGTGACGTGGGTGAGCGAGTCGGCGATTCCGCACACGATCACTCCGGAAAATCCCGGGCAGGCGGGAGCCTGGGAGGCGAAGGAGTTCGCGGCGACGGGGACGGTGCTGGAGCATACCTTCACCACCCCCGGGCAGGTGTACAAGTACCGGTGCGTGTTCCACTCGCCCAACTTCAACGCGGGGATGGTAGGCACCGTGACGGTGCAGTAGTGCGGTATCTCTGGCTTGCCGTCGCTGTCGCGGCGCTGTGGCCGGCGGGGCTATGGTCGCAATCGGTGCTGGAGCGGTCGCCGAACCTGCACGGCACCTGGGGGCTGCAACCCGGGCACGGCGCGTTCGTCTTCGCTCACCGTTTCGAGTTCCTGCAGGGGGGCGACGAGCTCTTCAACATCCCCACGCTTTCGCTCGCGCTGGGGCTCCCGCTGGGCCTCACCGCCGGGCTGGAGTACAGCTCGAACAGCGAGATCGACGTCGCGAACCGCGGTGAGAACGAGACGGAGTACTGGCTGAAGCGCGGAATCCCGCTAGGATCGCGGGCGGCGCTCGCCGGGATCGCGGCGTACAACAGCCGGGTGGGGAGCTTCGATGCGGCTCTGACCGCGCGGACGGAGCTCGGCCGGCTGGGCCTGATGGGCGAGCTGCGAGGCTTCAGCGACCTGTTCGGAACCGGCACCGCGGGCTCGGCCGCGGCCGTCGGCGCGGTCGCGCGGGTCACCGACTACCTCGGCATCACCGGCGACGTTGGCAAGGTGCTGTCCGCGGACTCCTTCGATCTCGTCTGGAGCGGCGGCCTCGCGCTTGCGATCCCCGGAAGCCCTCACACCTTGAACCTCCACGCGACGAACGGCGGCGCCACCACGCTGCAGGGCGCCTCGCGCGAGAAGGTGCTGGGGCCGGAGTCCGTCCGGTACGGGTTCGCCTTCACCATTCCGCTGGGCAACGGCTCGCAGTGGGCGCGGATCTTCCGCCCGGCGGCGAGTGCGCCGGTGCCCGCAGTCGGGGCGGGCGGTGCCGCCGTCGCCCCGGTTCAGGTCACGATGCGTATGATCGCCTATCAGCCGCCGACCATTCGCATCCGCCCGGGGCAGGCGGTAGAGTGGATCAACCAGGATCCGACCCCGCACACAGTGACCGGGGAGGGATGGTCGAGCGAGCTGATGAACGAGGGCGGGCGATACACTCGCAGCTTCGACCAGCCGGGCCGCTATCCGTATCGCTGTCTGCCCCACCCGCAGATGACCGGAGTCGTCATCGTCGAATGAGGTACCCTCGCCCGGCATAGGCCGCGGCGCGTCCGCTCACACGAAAACAGGACTGTAGCACATGAAGAAGCTCGCTTCACTGGTTCTTTGCACTCTCGCGCTCACGATGGGGTTCTCGGCCTGCGAGGAAGATGACGACGACGCGACCGGCCCGCAGGGGGA
>JAHWJV010000312.1 GCA_019348265.1 Gemmatimonadota bacterium | reverse complement strand
CGGCGGGTGGGTGCCTGGGGTGGACCTGGCGGGAGCCGCCGCGAGCAACTTCGTGTGGGCGAGCGTCACCTCCGACGACGCCTACAAGGGATCGGATCCAGGCGATGCCGCGCAGATCACCCAGGTGGAGCTGTACAACTGGACCGGAAGTGGGTCCGACTCCTACCTGAACTCCAAGTGGAGATCTGTCTATGAGGGGGTGAGCCGGTCCAACGCCACGCTCCGCCTGCTGAAGAAGGTGCAGACGGAGAGCCCCGGTGCGATTTCCGCGGCGGACGCCAGGCGGATCCAGGCGGAAGCGATCTTCCTCCGGGCCTTCTACCATTTCGAGGGCTGGCGGATGTGGGGGAACATCCCCTACTACAAGGAAGATGATACGGACTTCCGCAAGGCGAACAACGCGGGTGATGTGATCCCGCTCATCCTGGCGGATCTGGACGCGGCCATCGCCGCGCTGCCGGCGACGCCTGCGCGTGGGGAGAAGGGCCGGGTGAGCTCCTGGGCGGCCAAGGCCTTCAAGGGCCGCGTCCAGATGTACGCCAACAACCACGCGGCGGCCCTGGTCACACTCAGGGACGTCGTCAACAACGGGCCGTACCGCCTGGAGCCGAACTTCCATCGCGTCTGGACCGGAATCGCGGCCTTCGCGAATGGGCCGGAGACGATCATCGCCTACCAGGCCTCGGCCAACGACGGCAACCCGGGGGGTGACAACGCGAACTTCGGCGAGCGGCTGAACTTCCCGCACGCCGGCAGTCCCTTCGGCTGCTGCGGCTTCCACCAGCCGTCGCAGAACCTGGTCAACTTCTTCAAAGTCGACGCGAACGGTCTCCCGCTGGCTCTCGCGACTGGAGACGTGACGCCGCTCAACGCCACGGCTTCGTGGAACGCGAGCAGCGCGAACTTCGACTCGGCGAGCGCCGCTCCGGTCGATCCGCGGCTGGATTGGACCGTCGGCCGTGACGGTGTGCCGTACAAGGACTGGGGGCGGCACGCGCCCACCTGGATCCGCGATCCAGGCAACGGCGGGCGTTACAGCCCCAAGAAGAACGTGCACGAGAAGGGGAGCGGCGCCCAGAGCAACGTCGGTTGGGTGAACACGCAGCTCAATTCGGTGAACATCCACCTGCTCCGGTATGCGGACGTGATGCTGCTGCTGGCGGAGGCGGAGGTCGAGGTCGGGTCGATGGAGAACGCGCGGACGCTGGTGAACCAGATCCGCGCGCGCGCCGGGGCCGCTGCGCAGGGCCCGGGTACGACCCTCGCCGAGGTGGCGGTGCCGATCAACGATCCGAGAATCACCTGGGCGAATTACCGCGTGGGCCAGTACACGGCGCCGTTCGCCAACAAGGAGTTCGCCCGCTCCGCCGTTCGGTACGAGCGCCGGCTCGAGCTGGCGATGGAGGGGCACCGGTTCTTCGACCTGCGCCGCTGGGGGCTGATCCAGCCGGTACTCAACGAGTACATCTCGGTGGAAAAGAACAGGCGCGCTTACCTTGCGGGGGCGCTGCCCGTCACCGACCGGCACAAGCTCTACCCGATCCCTTCGGTTCAGGTCGCGCTGAGCAAGGTCGAGGGAGCGGAGTCGCTGAAACAGAATCCCGGCTGGTAAACGGGGGGTAGAAGGTTCCGGCTCGAAGACCCTGGCGCGTGAACCGATGGTCCGGTACAGCGCGTCAGGGTGTTCGAAGCCTTCCGGCCACACCGGAAACGAGTGGTACCGTAGCCGCGGCAAGGCCCTGTATCATTCGTCGATGCAGGGCCTTCGCTCGTCCAGGCGAGAGGGAGCAGGCGTCAAAGCCTGCTACACAGTTCCACAAATCTGGAGGAGACTACGATGGGACCGACTCGTACGCTGTTGACTGTGGTGGCCCTGCTGATCGTGACGGGTTGCAGCGCCGGGACCATGGATGGAGAGACGGCGTTCCGCACTCGTACCCGCACGAACCTGATCACCTTCGGGGAGATCCGCGAGCGTGGTCCATTCACGAGCCTTTACGACCTGGTCGAGGAGCTTCGCCCCCGCTGGCTCCGGTCGCAGGGACCTGACACGTTTCTCGGTCCGCAGGGGCGCGTGCAGGCGCACATGGATGGCAACCCCGTCGGCAGCGTCGAAGCGCTCCGCAGACTCTCGGCGCATGGGGTGACTTCCGTCCAGTGGGTTTCGCCCATCGATGCCGCGGCGCGGTTCGGCGTGGGCAATAGCCACGGAGCCATCATCATTTCGACCGCCCCGATCCACTAGCTCGTTTCGGGTGAGGCGGGCGCGTTAGAAGGTGAGCTGCCCGCCATCCACGACCAGGCTGTGTCCCGTCACGAAGCTGGCGTCGTCGGAGGCCAGGAACGCGACGGCGGAGGCGACCTCCTCCGGCGTGCCCACCCGGCCGAGCGGGATCTTGGAGCCCACGTAGCTCCGAGCCATCTCGGGGTTCGCGTCCAGGAACCCCTGGGACAGCCGCGTCCGTATCAATCCCGGCGCTACGGCGTTAACCCGAATGCCTAGCGGTGCGAGCTCGATTGCCGCGGTCATGGTCAGGCCGACCACACCGAACTTCGAGGCGTTGTAGGCGGCCATGGTCGCCTCGCCCACCAATCCGTTCGTTGACGCCATGTTCACGATTGCGCCGCCCTTCTGCGCTGCCATGACACGGGAGATCACCTGCAGGCAGAGAAAGACGCCGGTGAGATTGACGTCGAGGGTTGCCTGCCAGTCGGCGTCGTTCTGTTCCAGGAGGGGTGAGGACCGCGCGATCCCGGCGATGTTGCCAAGGATGTCGATGCGGCCCTGCCGCGCCACGACATCCTGGGCCATCCGCTCCACCTCCGCCCGCTGACTGACGTCGACCCCGTAGGCCCATGCTTCGCCAGCGTTCTGGCGGATCTCGGCTGCGATGGTCTCTGCCTCGGCGAGGTCGCGGTCCACCACGGCCACGAGGGCGCCCTCGCTCGACAGCCGCTTCGCGGTCGCGGCGCCGATCCCTCGCCCGCCCCCAGTAACGATCGCCACCCTCCCGGTCAGGCGCATTCTCCCTCCCCTCCAAAGATCGGTTTCGGCTGGAAGATCAGTCCGACAGAACCGCGATTCCGTCCACCTCGATGAGAAATCCGGGCAGAGCGGAATGGACGGTCGTACGCGCCGGGTAGGGCTCATCGAAATACCGGCGATAGATCTCGTTGAACGCCGGGAAGTCCGCCATGTCGGAGAGGTAGGCATTCACCTTTACGAAGTCCCGCAGGGTCGCCCCGGCGGCGGCCGCAACCGCGCGCAGGTTCTCGAAGGTGAGCACGGCCTGCTCTTCGAAGGTCTTCCCCGTGAATTCGCCCGTCTCGGGATCGACCGGTCCCTGGCCGGCGATGTAGACCTGCCTGCCGCGGCAGATGATGCCCTGCGAGTAGGGTCCCTTCGGAGCCGGTGCGTCGGGGGTACGGATTGCTTCGCGCATGTGAGTCCTCGCGGTTGGGGTCAGCTCGGAATGGGTCCGGATGCGGTTCTGCGAAGGTGCGGGAGCGTCGCTCCGAGTACGTCTTCCTGCGGATAGCCGTGCCCCAGGTGCTGGCGAAAACCTTCCGCGTACGTGGCACCGCAGCGCTCGCCGTGCTCACGGGCGAAGCGTTCGTTGACCCTGAGGTAGTCGTCGACTCCATGGTGAGCGCGCAGCCACTCTCGCTGGCTGACGTGGCACGCGAGCGCGGCCTGGCGCGCACCGAAGACGGAGGTGACGTCAATCCAGAAGTCCGCGGCGACGGGCCGGCCGAACTTGTCCTTCCCCTCGAAAGCATCGGCGTAATAGAGCGCCGGGACGCCGGTGCCCGTCGGCGCGGCGGAGGTGGGGAAGAGGGGAATCCCCGCGGCGAAGCAGGCCATCCGCACCAGCTTCGCGGTCTCCTCGTGATCCAGCATGTAGCAGTCCGGCGAGTGAGTGATCACCACGTTCGGGCTGAAGCGCCGCAGCGTGTCAGTGACCTTCACGAGCTGATCGGGAGAATAGTGGATCGCGAGGTCGTCGAGGCCGGCCCAGGCGTAGCTTCCGCCGAGCGCGTGGGCGGCGTTCTCCGCCTCGGCAAGTCGGGTTTCGCGGATGGCTTCGCGCGTGCCCGTCGGTGCGCCCACGTCGCCGCCGCTCAGGGTGACACATTGCAGCTCCCAGCCGCGTTCCACCAGCAGCCGAAGGGTGCCGGCGCACAGGAACTCGATGTCGTCCGGATGCGCCATCGCGGCGAGAACCCTGGGTCTGGTCGTCAAACGAGAGCCTCCTCAGCCAGTGGTTTGGATCGTGGTCTCCGCATCCCGGTCCTTCGCGGATTCGCCTGGAAAGCGGGGCGCGGCTCGCATCGAACCACTTCAACCTACTTTCGCGGAGTGCCAACCGGTATGTTGGGATGCACGTCGCAGCAACAGGAGCACCCACTCCACCTCCGGCGGATTCTTGAGCGAAGCTTTGATGAAGGGCAAGCTCCGTAACGCCGCACTCGCGATCGCCGCCGTCCTCACGCTGTCGTGCGGACCCAGCTCGGTGCGAGCGCAGGGCGCGCCGATCCTCGCCGGCGTCGCGGTGACGGACATCACCCCCCCAGTCGGTTACCCGCAGTACCGGGGCGTCAGCACGGCGGTTCACGATCGACTCTACGCGAAGGCGCTCGTCCT
>JAHWJV010000311.1 GCA_019348265.1 Gemmatimonadota bacterium | reverse complement strand
GGGAACACCAGTCCCGGACGGATATGTCGGCACGGTGGCGGCCTTTCCTGGGGCGGAGCACGTCGACCTTCGGCTGACGACCTCGGAACGCCTCCCGTTCCGGGTGGACGGAGACGAGCGGGGGCTCACCGTCACCGTGTACGGTGCCGAGACGCGGACGAACATCCTGCAGTACGGGCGTACCGATCCGCTGATCGAGCGGATGGACTGGGAGCAGGTCTCCGACGATCTGTATCGCGTGAACGTGGAGCTTTCCGAGCCGCTCTGGGGCTTCCAGCCGTTCTGGGACGAGCGCGGGAACCTCGTGGTGCGCGTGAACCGGACGCCGAACATCGACCCGGCGAACCCGTTGCGCGGCATCCACGTGGTGGTCGACGCGGGTCATCCGCCTGGCGGCGCCATCGGGCCGACGCGGCTCACGGAGGCCGAGGCATCGCTGGCGGTCACGTCGCGGCTGGCGCCGCTCCTCCGGGCCCGCGGCGCGCAGGTGACCGAGATCCGCCGCGACATGGCCGCGATCGACGTGAACGAGCGGGTGAGGATGGCGATCGCGTCCAACGCCGACCTCTTCGTGTCGGTGCACTTCGACGCGTTTGGCGACGGCACGAACCCGTTCCGCAACTACGGATCGCACGTGCTCTTCAACCAGCCTCAGTCGGTCGAGTTCGCCCGCGCCATGCAGCCCGAGCTGCTCCAGGCGTTCGGCCTCCCGGATCTCGGGATCCGCAGGCAGGACGTCGCGGTGATCCGCAACCCGACCATGCCGGCGATCCTGACGGAGACCATGTTCATGATGTTCCCACAGCAGGAAGCGGCGCTGCGGAATCCGGAGGCGCTGCAGAGCCTGGCCGAGGCGCATCTGCGTGGGATCGAGAACTTCCTCCGGTCCCGGGTCCGGGCGCGGTGATCGGAGTCGGGGCAGCAGTGCAGAAGTTCGAGGTGCAAAGTGGCCCAGCGTCGGGCCTACTTTGCACCTTGAACTTTGTGTTTTGCACTCTGGTTCTTCTCCTCGCGGCGCCGGCCGCCGCGCAGATCCCCCCCGACGGCCGTTGGCAGACCTACGAGACGGAGCACTTCCGCGTCACCTTTCCGCCGGAAGTTGAGGCGCTCGCGCGCCGAGCCGGAGATCGCGCGGAGAAGGCATACGCGGCGCTCGCCGAGGAGCTGGTGGCGCCGCCGCGTGGCAAGGTGGATCTCCTACTCGCGAACAACACCGATCTGGCGAACGGCTACGCGCGGGTATTCCCCACCGCGCGGGTGATCGTCTACACGCACGCGCCGGCCGATACGCGCGAGCTCACCTACTATCAGGACTGGCTCGATCTGGTGGTGCTGCACGAGCTCGTGCACATCTTCCACCTGGATGCCTCGCGAGGCGTCTGGGCGAAGCTGCGCGCGGTGCTCGGCCGAAACCCGCTGCTCTTTCCCGCGGTCTTCTCGCCGGGGTGGCTCACGGAGGGGCTGGCGACTTACTTCGAGTCCCGACTCACCGGCGCTGGCCGCGTTCGTGGAACGCTGCACGACATGACGCTGCGTACCGCGATCCTGGAGGATGCGTTCTTTCCGATCGACCGCGTGACGGGCAGCTCGACGCGCTGGCCGGGTGGCTCGACGCGCTACGTCTACGGCTCGCTGTTCATCGACTATCTCGCCCGTACCCGAGCACCGGAAAGCATTCCGGCGTTCGTGGAAGAAGCCGCCGGATCGCTCCCCTACCGCCTCGATCGAAATGCTCGCCGCACGCTCGGCATCAAGCTTACCGATGCCTGGGAGCAGTGGGAGCAGGAGCTTCGCACGCGGTACCTCGCGAGCGCCGATTCGCTGCGGGCCTCGGGTCTCACCGAGCCGGAGATCCTCACGGACGCCGGGCGTCTCGCCGCGTTCCCGCGCTACTCGGCGGGCGGCGCGCTGGCCTACTCGGCGGCGACGGCGCGGGAACAGCCCGCGATCCGCCTGATACTCCCCGACGGCGGGGAGCGCGTCCTCCAGAAGCGGGCCAACGCGGGGAGCTTCGGCTGGGCGAGCGGTGAGCGGATCGTATACGGCGACCTCGATTATGCGGACCCGTACCGCATCTACTCCGATCTGCACCAGGTCGAGCTCTCCGGCGCTGACCGCCGTCTCACGCGGGAGGCGCGGCTGGCAGACCCGGACGTTCACCCGGACGGCCGTCGCGTCGTGGCGGTAGCGGACGCGAACGGGACCAACGCGCTCGTGATCCACGATATGCAGACGGGGAGCACGCGCCGAATCACCGAGCCGTCGCTCGACGTGCAGTGGTCGCTGCCACGCTGGTCGCCCGCCGGTCACCTGATCGCCGTCAGCCGCTGGACCGCGGGCGGGCTCCGCGACGTCGTCCTGGTGGATTCGGCGGGCGCCGTTATCCGCGAGGTCACCCGCGATCGCGCGCTGGATACCGCGCCTACCTGGACTCCCGATGGGAGGATCGTGGTCTTCTCCTCCGACCGGACGGGTATCGCGAACCTGTACGCCTTCGATCTCGGGTCGGGCGAGCTGTTCCAGACGACGAACCTGCTGACTGGCGGCTTCGACCCGGCCGTTTCGCCGGATGGCCGCTGGATCGCCTTCTCCTACTACCGCTCGGACGGTTATCACATCGCGCGGATTCCGTTCGAGCCCGCGCGGTGGCGGGCGGCACCGCCTGCGCGCGCGGACTTCACCAGCCCGCTCCCGCCCCGCGACTATCTCGCCTCGGCGGCGGGGGAGGACCGCCCGTACTCGCCGTGGCGGTCGCTGCGGCCCTCCACCTGGGCGCCGATCATCGACTCGCGCGAGCACCTCGGCCTCAAGGTCGGGGTCGCGCTCGGCGGGGTAGACCTCGTCGAACGGCACGAGTGGGCGGCGGAGCTGGCTGCGTCTCCACGTAATCAGCGGGTCGACGGAGCGGTCACCTACCGCTACAGGGGACTCGGTAACCCGGTGCTGGCCCTGTCGGCGTCCCAGGAGTGGGATGTCGCCGCCACGGTGGACGCCGCCGGCAAGGCGCTGCCGACCGCGCTCCTGGAACGAGAGCGTCAGGCAGGGGCGTCGTTGATCTGGCTCCGGCGTCGATGGACCTCCACCTCCTCGGTGAGTCTGGCGATGGAGCTCACCGAGCCCGATCTGCTGTGGGACGAGCCGAGCGCCGCCGGGCAGCGCCGCTTCCGACAGACGCCCGCTGACGTGGCCGCAGTGCTCCACGCGGGCTACAACAGCGCCCGTGGCTTCGGCATCTCCCTGGGACCGCAGACCGGCGCCACTGCTTCCCTGAGAGCGGAGAGCCATCGGTACCTCGAGCCGTTCCAGGGAGACTCGCTCACGCGCGGCTACCTCCGGTTGACCGGTCGCGGCCGTCGCTTCCACGCGCTCGCACTACCGGGATTCACCCGTCACGTCCTCGCCCTCCGCGCCGACGCCGCCGCGGAGACGGGCTCCGTCAGTCCCGGTCTCCGTGTCGGCGGAGCTACGGGTGGGGCGCTGGGGGCCGCCCTGGGGCTGCCGCTGGAAGTGTCGTTGCTCGGCCACGGGGTCGCTTTCCCGATCCGCGGCTATCCCGAAGCCGCGCAGCGCGGAAACCGGGCCGTCACCGCGAGCGCCGAGTACCGCTTCCCCATCGCCCGTCCCGAGCGGGGCGTGGGATTGCTCCCCTTCTTCTTCAACCGGGTCTGGGGAGACGTGTTCCTGGACGGTGGCGCCGCCTGGTGCGCCGGCGCCTGCGCGCGGCGGCTCCCGAATACCGTCGACCGGTTCACCCCCCTCGCCTCCGTCGGCGCCGAGCTGGACCTCGATCTTCAGCTCGGATTCGTCGCCGATCTCCCCCTCCGGTTCGGGGCGGCGTTGCCGCTGCGGCAGCCGGGGGAGAACCGCGTGCGGGGGTACGTGCGGGTGGGGCGGTCGTTCTGAGGGGGTGAATGGGCGTGGGCGGATCCGGCCAATGCGCCGGCCCATCCCTCCCGCTCCCCCACCTCGCCACGGCACGCTTCCTGAATGACCCCCCTCCGCGATCTCGTTGTCATCAGGCCATTTGCGAAGGAGACGATATGGGTGGCAAGCGACCCGATCAATACCGAATCGACCCCTCCGAGGGGCGGAGCACCGATCACAAGACGAACCCGCAGAACTCGCACGGCGCAGCCGGCGCGGGCGGCGACCTCGCCGAGCTGCGGCGCGGCGACAAGCAGCGGCTCGCGGAATCACAGAAGGGTTCGCAGCCCTTCATGCCGGACGTGCCGGCGCCCAGCGTGGAGGCGCAGCGCGCCGCGAGCAACGCCGCGGAGCACGACGAGGATCCCCTCCCGCACTCTGGAGAGGCGTCCACCGAGACGAACAAGGAGAACCCTCTCGCATGAGCCCGCGCGAGCAGGAGGCGACCACCCCGGGCGAAGACGATACCTTCGCGGAGACGGTAGCGCAGCAGCATCCCGGGGGAGAGCCCAAGGCGCGCAAGGAGGTCGGGACCGCGGCCTCCTCTCACCGCCACCCGCCCCATGTGGATGAGAACGCCGAGGATGCTCCCGTCCAGCAGGAGCATGGAAACCCGGCGAAGATCCCGTCTCTCCCGGCGAACGCTTCCGGCAGCGACAAGATCACCACGGCCGAACACGACCAGGGGATCGACGACGAGAGCATGTACGACCGTCGTACTTCCCAGGACAAGGATCAGC
>JAHWJV010000310.1 GCA_019348265.1 Gemmatimonadota bacterium | reverse complement strand
CGGCTGAGCGCCGACCAGGAACTGCTGGGGCGGCGCATCCACGACCACTTCCCCGCCGCCGACGCCGACCGCTTCCTCGGCTACGTGCGCCAGGCCATCGCCACGGGGCGCGCGATCGAGGGGGTGGAGTGCGCGCTGCGGCTCGGCCGCCTCGACGACGCCGTACAGGACCTCGAGTCCGCGCTCGCCATCGCCCGCCGTCGCAGGCGCCAGCGCTGGGAATTCGCGCAGGCCATGCTCGCCATCCACCTGCTCAACCACGAGCGCTCCGAAGCAGCCGACCGCGAGAACCGGGAAGTGCACCTGCACGAGCACATGCGCTGGCACCCCGACTTCGCGCGGCAGGTGGTGCGCCGCGCGGAAGGCGCCGGGTGGGTCGATCACATTGCCGACGATCGGCTGCAACTGACGGCGCAGGGACGCGCGAGAGCGCTGGAGATGATCGGGTCGTAGTCCGAGTCAGCGGCTCGAACAGCGCGAGATCATGAGCGTGATCTCGCACTCCGTCGCGTCGATCCGGCTGGTGGTGATATCAGGCAGGTACCTACCGGCGCAGCGCGTGGAGATGGTCGCCACGCCTTGCGCCGTTCCCTTTCCCAGGCCTCCCGGATCGTCAGGAGATCACTCGCTCCCGCCAGGAGCTCGGCAGGGCCGCTTCCATCCTCTGGTACGGGACCTGTATTGCTCCCCGAGATCCGTCGCATGCCGCGGGCTGTGAGCCCGTCTCCCTCCTTCGGCGCACTCCCGCGCATACATCGTATCGGATGATCGTAGATGCCTGATTCTGGCCGCCCCCGAGCCACCCGCGAACCGAGACCGGACGTGTCCGGCTCCAGCTGGGCCCTCTGGCGCGGAGCCACTGCCTGCGCAGACCGTTTTCATCGCTCGGCGGCCGGGCTTCCTCGCGCCGCGTGGGTTCGCTGGGCAGTGACGCTCGGGATCGGAACGTTGTTCTGCGTGGGGTTGATGGGCGTGGCGACGGTGCTCGCTCGTGCTCTCCACGACCAGGAGGGGATGCAGAACCGTGACCGCGCTTTACTCTTGCGGATCGAGCAGCTTCCGCTGCCATTCGACGCGGCAATCTGGTGGGAGGCGTTCGGCGCCTCGTCGATGCTCATTCCGCTGACGCTGGTGGCGATCGTCCTCTGCGTGCGAGCGGACAGGCCCATCCTCGCGGCGGAATTCTTCGCCGCCTTCGCGCTCGCCAAGCCGATCTTCCTGGTCGGGTGGAAGATGTGGGATCGCGCCCGGCCGGACCTGCTCGCCGGGGGCGTCGCCGCGCCCTCCCTCCACTCGTTCCCGTCGGGGCACGCGGTGCAGACGGTGGCTGTATACGGGCTGCTCACCTACCTCTGGCTCCGGCACTCCTCGAGCGTGGTCGAGCGGATCGTCGGCACCGCGGCCTGGCTCGCGCTCTCGGGCATCGTCGGAATCGCGCGGCTGCGGATGGGCGTCCACTGGCCGAGCGACGTGATCGTCGGGTGGGCAATCGGCGCAGCGTGGCTCACCGCGCTTCTCGTCGCACTGTGGAGAGCGGAGGCGGCGGGAGGTCGCTAGGAGTCGGACTACCAAACCTCTGGACAGCGCTCATTGCGGGTCACATTTTCCGCCAAGCAGGCCGCAGTCTCGCCAACTCGACGCACCTCCAGCGTCGCTTGGCCGGCGGTGTTAAGGTCTTACCTCCCCCCCCGCGGAGGACCTTCCCGATGCCCGAGCCGAAAGCCCGCACTCTCACGGGATGCAGAAACTTCGGCGCCCTGCGCGAGCCGCGTATCGGCGTGATGCTGCACTACGACGACAGCAGCAGCGACGAGGGTGCGGTCGCCTGGTTCACCGATGACCGCTGCGAGGTCTCCTACAACTACCTGGTGCTCGACGACGGCGAGTACGTGCCCATCGTGCCCGAGGACAAGCGTGCCTGGCACGCCGGCCACTGTAAGTCCAGCGCGCCAAACAAGCTCAGGTATACCGACGCGAACAGCGCCTTCGTCGCCATCGCGATCGCCACGAACGCAAAGAAGGCGGCAACCAGGCCGCAGCTCGACACCGTCGTCTGGCTCACTCGGCGCGAGTTCGACAGAAACGGCTGGCCGCTGACCGACACCTGGCGCATCGTTGGCCACGACCAGGAAGCGATATACGCGAACAAGGCCGACGTTCCAAAAGCTCTGCGCGGGAAGCGCGGCCGGAAGATCGATCCCACCGGGCCGAACCCGGCGAGGCCGATCCTCTCGGTCGAGTTGGTTCGCACCCGCATCACGGCCGGTTAGTCCTGCTCCTCGCTCGTGCATCGCGGCCCAAGCCGGTGGATCCGCGGCGCGTGACCGTGGCGACGGCGCCTGGTCGCCAGCGGACTACCCCGGGGGCCAACCTCCGCCGAGATTCGAGCCCGGCTCCTCAACTCCCCCGGCCGGCCCCTCGCCACTAAGGCCTATGCTCGCTCGCGTTCTCTCCGGTGCCGTGCTCGGGATCGATGCCTACCTGGTCAGCGTCGAGGCGGATGTCGCGAGCGGTCTGCCTAACTTCTCCACCGTAGGGCTTCCGCAGGGCGCGGTGAAGGAAGGGAAGGAGAGGGTGGTGGCGGCGATTCAGAACAGCGGGTACCACGTGCCGCCGAAGCGCATCACGGTGAACCTGGCCCCGGCGGACGTACGCAAGGAGGGGAGCGCCTTTGATCTCCCGGTGGCCATCGGAGTGCTTGCGGGAACGGGTCAGGTCGAGGCGAAACGACTGGAGCGGTACGCCTTGCTCGGCGAGCTCGGGCTGGACGGAGGGCTGCGGCCGGTCCGCGGAGCGCTCCCCATAGCACTCGCGGTGCGTGACGCCGGCCTGTCGGGGCTGGTGCTCCCCCGCGAGAACGTCGCCGAGGCAGCCGTCGTGGACCGCCTCGAGGTGCGCGGGGCGAGCACGCTCCTGGAGGTGACGCGCTTCCTGGACGGGGGCGACGAGCTGGACGTCGCCTTCTCGGACCGGGAGGCGCTCTTCCGCACCGCGTCCGCCTACGACGTGGACTTTGGTGACGTGAAGGGACAGGAGCATGTAAAGCGGGCGCTGGAGGTCGCCGCGGCGGGGGCGCACAACATCCTGATGGTTGGTCCGCCAGGGTCGGGGAAGACGATGCTCGCGCGCCGCCTCCCGACCATCCTCCCGCCGCTGACGCTGGACGAAGCACTGGAGACCACCAAGATCCACTCCGTCGCCGGACTGCTCACCGCCGGCTGCGCCCTGGTGGCGGTGCGCCCCTTCCGTTCGCCGCACCACACCATCTCCGACGCCGGGCTGATCGGCGGCGGCTCGACGCCACGGCCCGGCGAGGTCTCGCTCGCCCACCACGGAGTCCTGTTCATGGACGAGCTGCCGGAGTTCAAGCGTAACGTCCTCGAGGTGCTCAGGCAGCCGCTGGAGGACCCGGAGGTCACCATCTCGCGCGCCAACCTCAGCCTCACTTACCCCGCGCGGTTCATGCTCGCCGCCGCGATGAACCCTTGCCCCTGCGGCTTCTACGGCGACCCGCAGCGCCAGTGCGCCTGCGCGCCGCAGCTGGTCCAGCGTTACCTCGCGCGCGTCTCCGGTCCGCTGCTCGACCGCATCGACCTGCACGTCGAGGTGCCCGCCGTTCGCTACCGCGAGCTCACCGATCAGCGGACCGGAGAACCCTCGGAGGCCATCCGCGCCCGGGTCGCTGCCGCTCGCGACCGGCAGCGGGCGCGCTTCGCGGGCCGGCGCGGCCTCTACGCGAACGCACACATGCGCGCCCGTGAGATCCGGGAGTTCTGCAGGGTAGGGGAGGCGAGCGACGCGCTGCTGAAGACCGCGATCACGCGGCTGGGATTCTCCGCGCGCGCGTACCATCGGGTGCTGAAGATTGCGCGGACGATCGCGGATCTCGCTGGGAGCGACCAGATCGCCACGCCTCATGTGGCGGAGGCGATCCAGTACCGGTCGCTCGATCGGGTGATGCGGGGGTGATCAGGCCTCGCCAGATGGGGTTCCCCACGGGTTGAGGACCGACACCCCTCGCCCGGCGCAGTCTCTCTCGTTGCGGGTCACGAAGACGAGCCCACGTGTCGCCGCTGTTGCGAGCAGGAGGCCGTCTATCACCGGCAGGTCCCGCCCGCGCGCGCGCGCCTCGGCCGAGAGTCGGCCCCACTCGATGGCGGTCGGCTGGTCAATCGGCAGAACTCGGTCCTGGAACTGGCGCGGCAGCTCGGTCGATACCCAGACAGCCAGTCGCTCCCGCTTCGCTCCTTCCGGTAGCAGACTCACTCCCTTCTGAATCTCGCCAATCGTCAGGACGCTAATCGCTAGATCGAGCGTCGGGATGCGAAGGAGCCATTCCAGCAACGACGGATCCGGCCGCGGCTTCGCTGCCTCGGAGAGCACATTCGTGTCGAGGAGGAACCGCATCGAGAGTGCCGGCTAAACGTCTACGTCGCGGCCGGGATCCGCGGAACGCGACAGCTCAAGACCTTCAGCGAGCGCCTCCGCCAAGGGCGACTCGCGGAGGAACTCAGCCAGATCGCGTGGCACCACCAGGCGCGCGTAGGCTTCGACGCTCATTACCACCACCGCATCTCGGCCATTCTTCGTGACGAGCTGCGGCTCGCGTGCGGCCTCTCTCACGACTTCACTGAACCG
Organism: Gemmatimonadota bacterium; assembly: GCA_019348265.1. GTDB lineage: Bacteria > Gemmatimonadota > Gemmatimonadetes > Longimicrobiales > Longimicrobiaceae > JAHWJV01. Next base: position 31 of record JAHWJV010000310.1, on the reverse strand, counting down.
GTTCTTAGCGTCCTCGAGCTTCCAGGCTCTC
>JAHWJV010000030.1 GCA_019348265.1 Gemmatimonadota bacterium | reverse complement strand
ATTCGGCCGAGAGCGCCTGAAGTCGGCGCAACGCAGCGCTCGCGGAATCAGAGAGAGGTGCATCCAGGCTCGTCAATTGTGGATACGCGGACCGCTCGAGATCGAGCGCTTCCCCGTACTTTCGAGAGATCGCGGTATCACGGGCGAGCAACGCCCCTTGCAGCAGGGACATCTGGCGCGCCAGAGCAAACTGAACTCGCGTCACCAGCGTCCGCCCCTCGTCATACCGCTCCGCCGCTTCCCGATAGGGCACGAGCCTGCGCTGAGTCATCACAGGTACCGCCACAAGCGCGGCCAACGCCAGCAGGACAAAGCCCATGCCCAGGGTTCCGGCCCACGCCTGCGACTCTATCGGCCTCGGTCCCGCTCTCATCGTTCCTTCCGTGATCCGGCAGGATGCTCGTCTCCGGCCCGCCGGTGTTCGGGCTCGGACCTCCTACCACCCCCGCCGCTCACTGCCTTCCCCAGCAGCCGGGAAGGGTACCTCGCCAGGATCCAGAGCGCGCTTCGCTCCAGCACGACCAGTAAGGCGGTAATTCCGAGAGCCAGCGAGAAAAGAAGAACATTGCTCGCGTCTCCCGAGCGCAGGCCGAAAGCCAGCGCGGTTGCCACGGCGGGTGGGTGCACCACATCCAGCAGAATCATCAGGATGATCGTGGCCACCATCGCGCTACCCCCCGCCAGGTATCCCGAACCGAACGTGGCGTACGTCACCCAGCCGAGTAACGAGGCTAACGACTGCGACAGAGCCAGAGTTCGGACCGAGTTGGTTCCGTGCTGAGGATCCAGGTAGATCAGGAAAGCGCTCGATGCGAGCGACGCGAAGAGCAGCCGCTGCTCGGTCACGAGCTCCACGATGCCAAGCACCGCGAGCACCGTGAGGGTGGGCAGAAGCGCCAGCAAGAACTCGCCCCGCAGATCCAGCCGGCGGCGCAGCGCGCGGTTCGCTCCTTCCACCGGCTTCAAACTCTGAAGTTCTTCGCTCATCTGGTCCTGCCGGCGCGCATGGTCAGCGCCGACCCGCCCGCGCATCCAGACGCTGCTGCCGTCGGCGCCCGTGAAGTGTTCGCGTCATCTCCTGGTCGAAGCCCTTCAACAAACCCCAACGAGCGGATCGATGATCCCGTCATAGCTCCGGACGCGCGCCGGCGTAAGTCTGTCCCTGACGACGCAAACCGTTTATAGTATACGCAATCGTATACAATCATGGGAGTGCTGGGTTCCTTTCAGGGCGTCGCAAGCAGCGCGGGCCTCTCTGCGACGACGCTCCTCGCGCCCGACTTACCGCCCCGAACGTGGGTACGGGCGGCCGGCAAGCTGCGATCACACACCTCTCCATCCGGAGGCTCATAGGACGATGTCTGGTGAAAGGGGGCTCCCGCCGGTCGACCTGGTGAGCCGGGCGTACCAGCGAATTCGGGACCTGATCGTCGAAGGAAGGCTCGCTCCGGGGACGCGGATCATCGAAAATGATCTCGCGAACCACCTCGAGATCAGTCGCACTCCGGTGAGAGCGGCGCTTCAGCGCCTGCAGCAGGAGGGGTGGGTGATCGGCTCGGGGACCGGGAAGCAGCTTCGTCTCTCCGTGTCGCCGATGACGCAGGAGGACGCGCGTGAGCTGTTCGACATCATCGGGACGCTGGAGGGACTCGCCGCGCGCTGGGCGGCGTTACTGCCTTCCGAGCATCGCGCGGATCTGGTCGAGGAGCTGCGAGGGCTCAACCGTCAGCTGCGAGAGGAGGCGGCTTCCGCACTCCCCGACCCGCGGCGCGCCTACGAGCTCCACTCCGCGTTCCACGTACAGCTGGTAGAGGCGATCCACGCTCCGAGGCTGCGGGTGCTCCACTCGGCGATCAAACCCCAGGCGTACCGGTATCGCCAGGTGTACAGCGTCGCACTCATCCCGGCCACCGCGGAGGCCGCGGCCGAACACGAAGCCGTCCTTCGCCACATCGATGCAGGCGATCCAGCCGCTGCGGAGCAGGCGGCGCGAACGAACTGGGCCAACGCCGCGGATCGTATGGCGCGGATCATCCAGACCTGGGGCGAGAAGGGGAGCTGGTGACGGACTACGCAAGCGGTCGGAGCCCTTGCCTGCGTGCGTTTTTGTATACATATTGGTATACATATGCCGTGGGCATATCTCGCCGGCGGGGCCAGGAGTGTCCGCCCGGTGAAGGTTCACCAACACCCAGGGGGAGAGACTAATGTTGGAAAAGGTACTGAAGTGCAGCTTGATCTTCGCCCTGACCAGCCTCTGGCTCTTGCCTGGCGCTGAAGCGCAGGGGGACGGCTCGGCTGCTGCCGCGCCATCGGCTACTGAAGCGCAGCAGCGATCGGCGGGCGGGTCGAGCCTGAGCGAGAGGGAGATTGCCGCGCGGATTCAGGCCGTCCAGCAGCAGGCGATGCAGCATCCGGAGCTCGCGGCGGGTAATCGAGAGATCGCCGCCCTGATTGCCGCGACGTTGCCACGGGTCGACTCGGAGTACCCCACGTACGTAGCCAGGGCAGCGACGCTGCGCGCCGAGGTCTCGGCGGCGCAGGCTGCCGGGGACAATGGGAAGCTCCGGGAGCTCGCGGAAGAGACGCAGGATCTGCAGAGGCGAATCTCGGAAGCCCAGGAAAAGGCGAGAGAGCATTCGGCCGTCAAAGAGAAGCTGAACGAGTTCAAGGTGAAGTTGTTCACCAGGATGGTCGAGATAGATCCCGAAGTGCAGGAGCTGGTGAACCAGCTGGCGACGCTTCGCGCAGACGGTGCAGCGGGGGATTCCTGAAGTTCTGGCGAGGACGCGGGCTGATCCTGCGCACTTGAATTGCATGCAGCCATGTGGAGCCCTTCCGCATGGCTGCCCTCACGTAATCCCCGGCCGCCCGCTGGGGCCCGAGGCGGTTTTCCCCACGCCAGCGAACGATGCGAAATAACCCAGCGCTGGCAATCAGTATCGCGCTGGTGGCGGGGATGGCCGCACAGATCCTCGCGCGACACCTACGCATCCCGGGGATCGTGGTCCTGCTGGTCGCTGGAGCGGCGCTCGGGCCTGAGGTCACCGGGATCGTACGGCCGCAGGCGCTCGGCGCCGCGCTGCACATCATCGTGGGCTTGTCGGTGGCCGTGATCCTGTTCGACGGCGGGCTGAACCTGAACATCGCTCACCTGCGCCACGAGGGGCGCGTCATTCGGCGTCTGGTGACGATCGGAGCGGTGGTCACGGCGGTCGGCGGCACTCTCGCGGCCCGTCTGATCCTGCTGTGGTCCTGGCCGGTATCGATACTTTTCGGGACGCTGGTGATCGTCACCGGCCCCACTGTGGTCACGCCGCTCCTGCGGCGGATACGCGTCAAGCGGTCGGTGCACACGATTCTCGAGGCCGAGGGAGTGCTCATCGACCCGATCGGCGCGATCATCGCCGTAGTCGCGCTGGAAATCGTGCTCGAGCAGACGCCGGGGTTCGCCGCGAGAGAGCTGCTGGGATTGCCGTCGCGGCTGGTGGTCGGTGCGATCGTCGGCTTTTTGGGAGGGCTCATCATCGCCGCGGCGCTGCGGGTGGAGCGACTTCTTCCGGAGGGGCTCGAGAACGCGTTCACGCTCGCGATGGTGCTCGCTCTCTACGAGGTCAGCGACTCGATCCAGGCGGAGAGCGGGCTGATGGCGGCGACTCTGGCCGGTCTCGTCGTCGGCAACCTCCACTCGCGTGTGTCGCAGGAGCTCCGGGTATTCAAGGAGCAGCTGACCGTGCTCCTGATCGGAATGCTCTTCGTGCTGCTCGCGGCGGACGTGCGGTTAGCGGAGATCGTGGGGCTCGGATGGCCCGGACTGCTGGTAGTCTTGATTTTGATGATCGTCGTCCGGCCGCTCACGGTCCTCGCCTGCACGCGGGGAACGGCGCTGAGCTGGCGGGAGCGAGGGTTCATGGCATGGATCGGCCCGCGAGGCATCGTCGCAGCCGCGGTGGCGTCGGTGTTCGGTGAGCGCATGGTCGAAGCTGGCTACCCGATCGGGGCGGAGCTACGAGCGCTCGTCTTCCTCGTCATCGCGTGCACGGTCGTCGTGCAGGGGCTATCGGGCGGGTGGGTAGCGACCCGGCTCGGTGTTCGCCTGCCGACCGACAAGGGATACATCGTCGTCGGGGCGAACGCGGTCGGCCGGGCACTGGGAGCCGCCCTCCAGGCCGCGGGGGAGGAGGTGATCGTGATCGATACGAACCCTGGAGACGTGAAGGCAGCGCGGGCGATGGGGCTGCACGCGCTCGAAGGAGACGCGTTCGACGAGGATGTGCTACTCGATGCCGACATCGAGGGCAGGAGGGGGCTACTCGCCGTCACGTCGAATGAGGGCGCGAATCTCCTGGTCGCACAACGCGCAAGGCGGGAGTACCGCGTGCCGAATGCGTACATCGGACTGTCTCGCATCAAGACGGTGGTCTCGCCCAAGCGCGCGAGAGATGCGGGAATGCGGCTCTCCTTCGGAGGACCAGTCGAGCTGAAGCGATGGATCGCGGCTCTCGAGGGCGCCTCGGGCGGGCTCGAATGCTACCGCTTCGACGCAACCGAGGAACAGTCACTCGAATCCGCGCTTCCAGACATTGCCGATCCGGATTGCGGGCGCCTCCCGCTGGTGACGATCCATGGCGCTTTCATCTCTCCAGCCGACGACCGGAGCGTTCTGAGGAAGGGCGATCTGGTCGTCTTCGCGTCCCTTGAGGGACACCCCGGCATGGAAATGGCCCAGCTAGAGCCCTCCCGCTGGTCACGCGCGGACGTGCGTCTGAACGTCGTGTAGCCAGGGGCTGGCTGCAGCGGCGGCGGCTGAGTGTCCTGGCCGCGAGCGGAGGCACGTGACGTGCGCCAGGGGAGAGACGCACGATGGCGTGCTTTGCATCAGTACAACCACTGGAGGTCGGAATGAAAGCTGTAGTTTACGCCCGCGGCAAGGCGGACGAGATCGTGAAATTCCGCGGAACGATCCAGGAATCACTTTCCGCCAACGAAGCCGCCGCGGACATCCTGAAGAACGGTGCCTTCGACGATACCAAGGGTCACGGGTCTCTCGTCTTCTACCCCCCTCACCAGATCATCTGCGTCGAGTTCGAGGCCGCCTGAGGCGCTCCACCGGTGTCCAAGCGCAACCGGAAGCACTTCGTCATCAGGTCCTGAGACTCAAAGCAGAAGGAGCTTCATCTTCACTCTCCATGCTCACTCTTCCCAGGAAACGACCCCGCGGGCATCCGCTCGCGGGGTTGTTTCGTCGTCGTGGTGGCCGGCTCACCGTCCCATGGTGGTCTTGCCGCCGGCGCCCGTAACGAGGCCGATGCGGTTAGAGCTGGTCTGATGGATGAGCAGCCCACCGCCCCGCGTCGCCCACATGTTCCGGACGATTCCGTAGCCCGAGGGGATGGCCCAGCTCTGGAATTTCTCCGTCGCGGGATCGAATTGCACGAGGGCGTCCGGGCGCTGATTGGACTCGTTGAACCAGACGACGTCGTTCACCACGGCGAGCGCGTACGGATGCGAGCGCGGGCCGCTCGGGGTAGCCCACTCCTTGACCTCACCGGTGGTCGGGTCGAGCCTGCCGATCCGCCCGAGAGCGGAGTTACCGAACCAGATCATGTCGTCGCTCGAGATGTCTAGCCGGCGAATCCTCGACGCGCGGTCCGGCAGCTCGTAATAGCGGATCGCCATGGTCACGGGATCGACCGCGCCGATCTTGTGGCTCCCGGTGTGGGCGACCCACACCGTTCCCTTCGAGTCGACTTTGATCCCGTACGCGTTGGCGTCGGTGAGAACCTCCTTGATCTCACCGGTCCGCGGGTTGAGCCGGCCGATCGTTCTGGCGCCCTGGGCGGTGAAATAAAGGTTCCCGTTCGGGTGCCATACGGCCGAGTGAGGATCGCGAGCCTGGGTCTTGAACTCCGTGACCCCGCCGGTCCGCGGATCGAGCTTCCCGATCGTGGCGTTGCCGTTCCCCGTATACCAGATGTTGCCGGCGGGGTCGGGCACGATGCTGTGTGGCCGAGCCGCGCGCGGGAGCTGGAATTCCTTCATCTCCCCGGTGCGGGGATCGAGCCGTCCGGCGACGCTGGCCCACATTCCGACCCACCAGATCGAGCCATCCGGAGCCTCGATCGGATCTCGCGCTCTCGAACCGAGCGTCGGGACGATCCACTCCTGGAACTTGATCTGGACGTTCCCGGGCACCAGAACCGGAGCCCTGTCGTTCTTCGGAGGGAACGCACCCGCGAGGTAGCTCGCGATCGCGGCGGCCTCCGCCTCCGACAACTTGACCATGGTGGAAAAGAGATCTTGCCACCGCTCCCGCGTGTACCCGGTCGAGCCCGTGATCTGGTTAAGGCCGTGACACCGGGTGCAGGCAGCCTGCACGAGATCCTTCCCGGTCCCCGCGGGCAACGACGCCTGATTCTGCTGGGCCGTCGAGGGAAGCGCGGCAAGCAGCGAGGCGGCGAGTACGACGACCAGGACGCGTGGTGTGTATTTCGACATCGTCTCCTCCAGATGAGTCGGCCTCGAACCCGGCATGATCCGATCGGGGGGTGATCGGACGTGAATTCTCCCGGGAGGCAGCGCTCGGCCGCCGAGCCAGCCTGGCGAATATATCGAGTCACTCGCTGCCACGGAACGCCGTCGCCGCAAAGTGGTCGAGGTCGTCCGTGCGTGACGCCACTCGCTCCGTGAACGGGGCGGCGGGACCGTGGTGACGTCCGTCGAGGGGTCGAGCCAGACCAGGAACTCCTCGGCGCCGCCCCAGCGTCGACGCGGATCCCTCCGGCCGCCCGCCCGGGGCTTGCGCCCGGTCAGCAACGTGTAGCCGACCGGCCCGAGGCTGTAGAGGTCGCTAAGGATATCGGGTACGATCCGACCTGACGCGGCCGCACGAGGGGACGGGGCCGGGGTTGGCCATCAGCCGCGATCTCGCACGCGGGATGGCGGGCGACCTATCGGTGAGGAGCGAGCCGGGTGCGGGAAGCACCTTCATCGTGGACCTCCGGCTCGTCGGCTGCGCCTGTGGTACAACCGCCACTCGCGGACACCCAACACCACCGCGCCAGCGACCGCGAGCCCGATGAGGAGTGGCTTCTCGTACCGTCGAACCGTGCCCAGGACTTCCTCCAGCGTCTCCCCGAACAGGTACCCGACCGACAGGTACACGCCGGCGAACGCGAGGGAGCCGATAAGGTTGTACAAGATGAAGGCGGCGCCCGGAAACCGCGCCGCACCGATCGTCATCGGCAGGATGATCCGCAGTCCATAGGCGAAGCGGGTCAGCCCGGCGGTCGCCCGGCCCCAGCGGCGCAGGAACAGGACGGCGCGTGCGCGCAGGCGTCGCAGAAACGCGAATCTCCGGATCAGCCGCGCTCCGAAGAGCCGACCGAGGGTGAAATAGAGGAAGTCGCCCAGACTTCCACCCGTGACCGCGGCGATGAAGGTCGGGAGAGGTGCCAGGTAGTCCTGGCTGACGGCGTATCCCGCTGCGATGAAGACGGTCTCCCCCTCCAACACGCCTCCAACCAGCACTGCCCAGTAGCCGTAGCTCTCGATGACGTCGCGCGGAATCAGTCTCACTCTCGGTCTGCTCGGGTTCGTGTTCCCCAGGTGCCCAGCGCCCCATTCCGATCGGCTTGCCGACCACCAGGCCCGGCATCACTCCCGGGACGGCGGGTGCGTCGGTGCGTTGCCAACGTCGCCGGTCAGATGGACGCCGGCATTGGCGAGACCGAACAGGGGCTTTCGACCCGGTTTACCGTCCCCACCTGAGCGCCGGACAAGTCGATCTCCTACGCGTCCCCCCTGACCGCTGGACAGTTGCGCGTCGATTCCACCGCTTGTCCCGAACCGGTCCGGTCGCCGGACCAGGCCCTGCATTCGGTTCAACACGCATGGCCGATGTCGCTACGGAATGAGCCCGTACGTACCGCCGGGTTCCGCGCACACGTCAGAGGGATCATGAGACTGGGACAGAGTCACGATGCGGAGGGCTGGGTACGCGCGGTGCGATGGACGGAGAATATCCTTCTGTTGCTCTTGTTTCTCCAGCTGTTCCGCTTGTACCTGATCCCGGCGTATTCGAACACCCTCGACCCGGCGTGGTGGTCCTGGCTGCACGCTGCGGTGCCCCTCGCCCTCGTCGGCGCGCTCGGCAGGCTCAAGAGCGGACGGTCCGCTCCTCGCCTTCGGGGCGAATCCGCTGAAACGATCCGGTGGGAGCGGCCGCGACGCTACGGCCGGACTCATTGACGGCCGCCGGGCTCGGTGATGGACGGTGCGCGAAACCCATCTCAGGAGGTGATTGATGAACTGGTTGCTCCTACTCGCCATTGCGGTCGTCGCCGTCTGGGTCATGGCCGAGGTTCTCGGCTGGGTACTCGGCGCGGCGCTTCACCTGCTGTGGATCGCGGCGCTGGTTCTCTTCGCTATCTGGCTCGTCACGAAGATTCGGGCGCGCGCCTGATGCAGGTCCATGACACGCAGCCGAGGGGAGAACCTCGTTCCAGAGAATGACATGACTGAATCTAGCGACGGCAGGTCAGACGGGAAGCTGCGTTCGAAAGTCGCCTCTATCCGATCGATCCTGGTGGCCACGGACCTCTCGGACGGGTCCGACGCGCTTCTTCGTGTCGCCGCCGAGGTGGCCGTGCGATCTGAGGGCGCTGTACATGTGGCGCACGCGGCGGCGGCGTCACTAGCGTCGGCTGGTGGTACCCGAGGGACGTTCGCGGACGCCGTCGCGTTGGCAGAAGGCGCCGTAGACGATCAGATCCGCCGCGTAATGCCGCCCACTGTCCGGGTAGACCGGTACGTGGAGATCTCTCCTCCGGACCGCGTGATCGTCGAGCACGGAGACCGAGTTGACGCCGAGCTGATCGTGGTGGGCCCGCACGTTCGCCGTGCCGGTCCGGCCCGGCTGCTCGGCAGCACGGCCGAGCGAGTACTGAGCACCGCGAGAGTTCCCTGCCTCGTCGTCCGTACGCCCCTCGTCCCGCCACTCCGTGACATCGTCGCGGCGGTGGACCCCGCGCATCTGGTGGGACCGGTGCTCGATGCCGCGATCCAATGGGCGCTTCTCTTCAGCGGTGGAGAGGAAGCGCGCCGCTTACCTCGCCTTTCAGCACTGTACGTCACCTCGCAAAGTGCGGACGGGCCCCCCGCGGCACTGGATGACGCCGTCCGCTCCGCTCTCGCCCGCAGTGGTGAGGCCGGCCGCGTGAACGCCGTTGTGGCGGTACGAGGGACGGACGTCGTGGAGTCCATCCTGTTGTACGTTGAAGCAGAAGCGGCTGATCTGTTGGTGCTCTCTACCCGCAACCGAGGATTGGTCGGGCGAGCGCTGCTCGGGAGTGTCAGCGCCGAGGTAACGCGCCGCGCCCCGTGCAATGTTCTCCTCGTCCCGCCAGGTCTCGAATCCTAATCTCTGCCGCAGGCGCCCGCGGCTCCCCGCGTCACCGTCTCGAGGGACGGTAACGGGTCTGCTGCCCGACGACCGACTCGCTCCAGCCGTGACCCGTTCCTGCCCACCTCCCCCTTGCACGTGCCTTGCGGGCGAGGACAAGCACGACGCGCGGCCTCGACTGTCCCGGATCTCGGGCGCCAGACCACACGAGTTTTGCGCTCAGGACGTCCGGGCAGGCTTCCGTCACCGTTCGAACCGGGAGGTAGAGATGGCTGACTCAGATATCGGGAGGAAGGGAGTGGCAGTGTGGCCCGCGATCATCGGGCTGGTCGTTCTGGGCGTGCTGGCTTCGTTGCTGTTCGGGTTGTTCGGTGACAACTCGACCATCGAGCCGCCCATGGTCGATGTCGTCGACCCCGTCCCCGTGGCGGCCGTGCCGTCGCTGGCTGGCCGCAGCTCTCCGGAAGCTCCGGCTGCCGTGCAGCAATATCTGACCACCTGCGCCCCGCGGGATCCGTCGGCCATGAGCGCCGACCACCGGTACACGAGCAGCTGCATTCAGTCTCTTCTGGGCAGCGTCGATGCCATCCTCCAGCGCTCCGATCTCGCTGGGGTGGACGTAAGGGCTCACCTGCAGGCCGCGAGGGAGCGGGCGCAGCAGCTCGCGCGCAGCGCTCCCCGCTCGACCGACCACGCTGGCATGACGCGGGACGCCTTCCAGGCGATCACGGCGGTGCTGAATGGGATCCAGGATGCTCGATACCCGGACCTCGATGCCCAGGTGTCCGCGATCGAGGAGACCGTCCGCAGCATCGAGGCGGGCACCAACCTGCTGGACCAGAGGGAGCCCGTGCAGCGCTTCTTCCTTCAGGCCGGAGATCTCCTGACCGCCATCGGGGGCGGAGCGGCCGGCAGCGCATGATCCTCGGCATCATCGGGGACAGCATGCCAAACGAACTGACCCCCCTCGCCCCCCGGACCTGGACGGCTACGCTGCGGCGGGAGGTGCGGCGGACGTGCGGAAGCCGCGGGCGCGGCCGCGTCCGGAGCACCCGATCGCACCAGCGGACCGCGCAGGCTCGGACACATGAAGGGCATACTCCGATCTGGCCCACATCCCGCAGTACGAGCTTCCCATGCGACCGCGTATGTTCAGCTGCCTACCCTCCGCTCCCGGGCACTGATGGATACGGAATACGGCTCCGGCGCGGCGGCCCTCCCGAACGGCCGGCGTATTACGGAAGAAAGGACTTCACCGAGCTCGTTCGACTCGCTCGTGGGCTTCGTCGGCCGCACCCTTCGCGCTCGTACGGTCGGTTTATACCTCACGGACGCCCACGACGAGCTTCACCTCCAGAGCGGGGCCCCCCGTGAGTACCGGAGGCTGTCGGACCAATCTGCGCTTCGGGACCTGCTGGCCTCGGTGCTCCGAACGTCCGCTCCAGTAGCTACCGCAGCCAGAAGAGAGCATCCGGGAGGCCGCGAGCCCGAGGCGAACGCGGACGCTGGGGAGATCTCGTTTGCGGGAGTGCCGGTGCCGAATTCCGCGGGAGGTGTGGCCGGAGTCCTGTGCGTGGGTGACGAGCCGACGCGAAGTTGGAGCCCGGAGGAGTTCGATCTCCTCACCCGTGCCGCCTCCGAGATCGGCGACTTGCTGCCTACCGCTCTGGCGCGCGCTCCCGAGCTCACCGGAGCTTCGCAGGACGGCGCGGTGCTGAGGATGCTCCAGGTGAACCCGCTCCCGATGTGGATTTTCGATCTCGAAACCCTCCGTTTCCTGGCTGTGAACGATGCGGCCGTTCAGCACTACGGGTACTCTCACGAGGAGTTCCTCTCGCGCACCCTTCACGACATTCGGCCTCCCGAGACTATCCCCCACCTCGTGGCGGCGCTCCAATCCGCCCCGGACGGTTTTCTACGCCTCCCGTTGACTCACCAGAAGCGGGATGGGACGATCATCGACGTCGAGGTCACCCACGCTCCGATCCGGTTCGCCGGACGTGAGGCGCGCCTCATGCTCGCGCTGGACAACACCGAACAGCGCCGAGCAGTGGAGAGGAGCCGCTTCCTGGCGGATGCCTCTTCACTGTTGACTACTACCCTGGACTATACGACTCGGCTGGCGAACCTGGCGCGTTTGTCGGTCCCACGGCTGGGCGATTTCTGTATAGTCGATATCGTCGAGGATGACGGACGGGTCTGCCGATTGGAAGCGGCGCACGCGGATCCAGAACAGGAGAGTCTGGTCCGCGAGCTTCTGCGGTTCCCCCCGATAGAAAAGCGCCCGGGCGGCGTGTCCAAGGCGCTACAGACGGGGCAGTCCGTGCTCCTCTCGGAGATCGACGAGGGGGCGCGGCAGCTGCTGGCCCAGAACCCGGAGCACCTCGAGGTGATAAGGAAGCTCGGGCCCAGGTCCTCGCTCACGGTCCCTCTGGTCGTCCGCGGACACGCAGTCGGCGCCATAAGCTTCGTGATGGCGCACTCCGCCCGTCGCTACCATCCGCACGACGTAGAGCTGGCCGAGGAGGTCGCTCGCCGCGCAGCGATCGCGCTGGACAATGCTCGACTCTACCAGCGCGCTCAGCAAGCCATCCGCGCGCGCGAGGAAGTCCTGGGCGTGGTTTCGCACGAGCTGCGGAACCCGTTGAACGCGACTCTGCTAACGCTCGAGATGCTCCTCGAGTATGGCAGTCAGGAGATCCCGGAGGCTCAGCGGAAAAAGCTGGAGTCGATCCGACGGTTCAGCGACCAGATGGTGCGCCTCGTCGATGACCTGGTGGACGTTGCGCGAGTGGAGGCCGGGCAGCTACCGATCCGGCCCGAGCGGCTGGAGTGCGCCCTCGCCGTAGAGGAGGCCATGCAAGCCGTGCAGCCGTTCGCCGAATCCAAGTCGGTGCAGCTCGACGTCCAGCTCCCGGACACACTCCCCGCTATCTTCGCCGACCGCCAGCGCGTCCTGCAGGTCTTCGGGAATCTCCTGGCCAATGCGATCCGGCAGGTACGCCCGATGGGCACCGTCAGGATTCGCGCGGAGTCCGACGGCAAGGAGATTCGGTTCTCGGTAGAGGACACGGGGCCGGGAATTCCGGAGGAGCGGCTGAAATCGTTGTTCGATGGGTCGCGGCCGAGAGCGCAGGGGAGTGATTCGGGCGGTACCCTGGGAATGGGGCTAGCGATCGCCAGCGGGATCGTGCGCGCGCACGGAGGGCAGATCTGGGCCAACAGCCGTGTGGGCGAGGGGAGTACCTTCGTCTTCACTCTCCCGGTGGCGTCGCATCCAGCTTCGGAATCCCGGTGGCAAGACGAGCAGCGTCCAGTTCCTTCTATTCCGCTCTTCGCGACCGTGGACGCGCAGGCTCGAGCAGATGTGAAGGACGCCTCGCGCTCGCGGGGCCAGGAGGACGGAGCACGGAAGGCAGCGTTTCTCGACGAACTGTCACGATCCGCCCCGGAATCGGCAGCGCTGGCTTTCGTCGACTCCGCTGGCCTTCTTCGCGGCCGAATCCTGGCCGCACTTCATCTTGGCCATCTGCAGCCCGGCGATCGCTTGCCGAGCATCCGGGAGATCGCCAGCGCGTTTGGGATCAGCAAGAACACGGCGGTGCGTGTGTTCGACCAGCTTGCGCTGGAGGGTGTGATCGAGAAGCGCGACCGGTCGGGCGCCTATGTTGGCGACCTCGGGCGTCCGGAGGGCAAGTTACTCATGGAAACTGCCGAGTGGCTCGCGGGAGTGCTGGCCGAGGCTTGCGAGCATCAGCTGCGCATTCCAAACCTGCCGCAACTAATCAGACGCTGGACGGGCGCCGTTCGCCTCCGCTGCGCATGCGTGGAATCCGATCAGGATTCCCTGATCGCCCTCTGCGCAGAGTATTCCCACCAGTTTGGCCTGGAGTGCGTACCGGTGCCGGCGGACGCGCTCTCGGCGCTGCTTACCGATCCCGCTGGCGACCCCCGCCGACTGCCGGAGGAGCTCCGTTCAGCGGATCTCCTGTTGACGACTGCCTTCCATGCGCCGGCTTTGCGGGCAGCAGCGGAGCTCCTGCGAAAGCCGCTGGTCGTGACGACCGCGGACCCGGAAGTAGTAGCGACAGTGGATCGTCGGATTCAGGACGGTGAGATCATCCTGGTCTGTGTGGACCCGCGGTTTGGCGAGCGCGTGCGCGCGCTTCGCGAGAGCCTCGTAAGAGACCGCGTTCGCGTCGTCCTGGCCGGCGACGCCGAAGCGCTCGCTCAGCTCGATCCAGCGGAGCCGGTTCTCCTCACCCGGGCAGCGCGGGAGCAGATCGGCGAGGTCAATTTCCGCCTCCTCGTCCCCCGCTACCCAGCGTTTTCGCACGAGGCCTCGCGTGAGGTGTCACGGCTACTCGTCCAGCTGAATCTAGAGGCGGAGCGCCGCGTGCGGGCTGCGGGGAGCTGACCCCGATCCTCCGGGCAACTCGGACGCGATCCTCCGCCGCCCCCTTGGCTACGCGGAGGCCCGGGCGGGTTCGCGGCGACGTTCACCCGAGGAGCGACTCCAGCTGGAGTCGCGTAGCGATCCGCAGGGTCGCGCTCACGCGATCTTCCGCGCTATGTGACGCGTTCAGCTGGATACCCGCTTCTGGATCCCGTGGCCTCCCAGTCGAAGCCGTGGATGCTCTGCCGCACTACTGAGGAGACACCTAGCAGTTGGGCCAGATCCTGAAGGAGGGTTTCCTTCAGGACGCCGTCGGGCACGCGGTAGTGGAGCCACCGCACCTCCTGACGTTTCGAGGCCCAAAGGACGAACTCCCGGGCACCTGCGGCGGCGTGTGGCGATCCACCCCCCCGGGAAGTGACGGTGCGATGGAGCGCCAGGTACATGACAGTAGGAATCTTCATCAGGCGAGCCTCGCCGCTGCCGTGAGTTGCCGTTGGATTGTGCCATTGCCATCACACAAAGGCGTTGCTATGGTACTCGTCGGCGCTGGTCGGAGCGCCTCCGGTCCGCGGGAAGGGATGGTCCCCTCCGATGTAGTCGCACGACCGAGACAACCGAACCTCTTTTCGGACCCACGTAGCGGACACGGGTCAACACGAAAGGAGGCCGTATGCCCAGCAGCACCCCCTCCCCCATTCGCGGCGAGCCGATCGCCCGCGACGTTCGCCCCCTCCCGGGCCGCCCGAGCCTCGAGTACGAGCGCAAGCAAGCAAAGGCGTTCCTCAAGCAGATCCGCCGTGGTGAGACCGCCGCGCTGCGCCGGGTGGGTTCGAGTCATCCCGCCGCGCTTCGCGGCCGCAGCCCGACAGACCTGAAGCTCGCCGACGCCCAGCATGTGATCGCTCGCGAGTACGGATTCGAGAGTTGGCCACGGCTCGTGGAGTACTTCGAGGAGCTCGAGCGTCACCGCCATACGCCCGGGCACAACAGCTCTGACGATTACCCCGAAACACTGGAGTGGCGCGTGCAATCGATCATGCGGCGTCACTCGCGCGGCGACGCGCTCGTGGCGCGCGAGCTCGCGCACTATGTGCCCCGTTTCTTCGCGCGACCCTACGGGCAGATTCTCGCCACGCGGACCACCGAAGACGACGCGCGGCTGGTCGTGGCGCGGCAGGGCCGGCGGGCGAGCTGGGAGGAGCTGATCGAGCGGGCGAGCGCCTCACGTGACCGGCGGGAAGCGCAACGGTGGGAAAGTGCGAACACTCCTTCCAGGCGCGCCTGGAGCGCCATCCGCGCCCATGACGCCGACGCACTCGAGGCGATCCTCGATGAGCACCCGGAGCTGCTCGCTCCCTCGGCCATCGAGCGTGAGTGGCGCACTCCCGCTTCGCTGGCGATCAGCTTCGAGCTCGAGGCCAGGACCCC
>JAHWJV010000309.1 GCA_019348265.1 Gemmatimonadota bacterium | reverse complement strand
GGAGGAATCCTGACCGTGGCGGCGAGAGTGGTCCCGGAGTCTAGAGAGCGGATAGCGCACGGTTCAGCAACCGGACGTATCGGATCGCCTCGAGAGGGTAGTCGCGCAACCGCACCGGGGGCGCCTCGCGCGAATGGGCGAAGAAGCGCGAGATCGTGAGGTGGGACGGAGAGCTCGCGGGAATGTGCCCGTGGAGATGGAGGCTCTCCGCGTACGGGATCAGCTGGTCGTAGTACCCGTGGGCCAGCACCACCGGCTTGCGGAGCTGCGGGAGCACGGGTCGCGGATCGAGCGCGGGGTGCCTCGCGAGTGCCGCCTGCGCGACCTTGCTCCCAAGCGTGCGCGTGGCCGCCAGCGGTGGAAGCACCGCCGCGTCCGGCGCGATCAGATCCCAGATCTCGCGCTCGGCAGGGGTCAGCCCGGCGCGAATCGAGATCTTGAACGGGTCCAGCACAGGATCACCCGCATAGACACCCCTGCGGCCTGACTCCTCGGCCAGCCGATGGGCACCGTTCGCCACCCGCTGCATGTGCGCGAACTCGGGGATGTCCGTCAGGTAGTTCGCCGTGACGATCCATCTGCCGTAGGGATCGGGCGGAAGAGTCGTGCGTATCCCATTCCACTCGTGCTCCCCGGTGAACGCGTAGCTGAAGGTGTCAATCGGGTCGCAGTAGCCGCCGAAGCCGACCACCGCCCGGATCGCGTCCTGCAGCTCCGGGCGCGTGGCGGTGACCAGCGCCTGCGTCGCGCCGAAGGAGAAGCCCACGACGCCGACACCGCCGGGCTTCACCCCGGGCGCTCTCTCGAGGTGCCTCGCCGCGGACGCGATCGCGTCGTCCGCACCTGCCGGGTCGACGCGCAGCTCCCGCCAGGAGTCGATCTCCGGCACCAGGACGACGCCGCCCGACTCGGCCAGTGCCCGCGCGAATCGCTGCAGCGACGGGTGCGCTCGTCCGGGGACGGTGATCCCGTGCAGCACCACCCATCCCGGGTAGCGGCCACTTCTACGCGGACGGTAAACCGTGCACGGGATCGGTTGGCCGTCACCGCCGACGATGATCTCTTCCCCCTCCGTCACCCGGTCGGAAGGGACGCGGTAGAAGCCGCGGATGAAGCGAGCGGTACGGAGCATATCCGGGCGCCGTCGCTCAGTGATGCTCGCTGCCGACGGCCTGCGAGAGCGAGCTGAAGCCGCCCTCCCGGAGATGTCGCGCGAGCCCGGCGTTGATCCGATGCACGATAGCCGGGCCGCCGTAGATGAAGGCGGTGTAGAGCTGCACCAGGCTGGCGCCCGCGCGGATCCGCTCCCATGCGTCGCCAGGGCTCGTGATCCCTCCGACGCCGATGATGGGCATGCGTCCCCCCGTGAGACGGTAGATCAGTCCCACGACATGGAGGGCGCGCGCCCGGAGCGGCCGCCCGCTCAGCCCCCCGGCTCCGATGCGCTCCACCTGGTCGGCCGGAGTCCGGAGGCCGCTCCGCGAGGTCGTCGTATTCGTGGCGACGATCCCGGCGGCACCCTGCGAGAGCGCGATCTCCACCGCCTCCTCCACCTGCGGGTCCGTCAGGTCCGGCGCGAGCTTCACCAGGATCGGCAGCGGTCGCCCGGTCCCGCCGGCGTTGTGGCGACTCCTCGATACCACCGCTCCGACCAGCTCCCGCAGGGGCTCGGCATCCTGCAGCGACCGCAGCCCCGGCGTATTCGGCGAGCTGACGTTGACCGCCAGGTACGCTGCGTACGGCTGGAGGAGGTCCAGGCTGCGAAGATAGTCGGCGGTGGCGGCCTCAATCGGAGCGTTCTTGCTCTTCCCGATGTTCACGCCGAGGATCGGCTCGATGGGGCCACTCGCGAGCGTGGCGGCGACCGCCTCGCAGCCCGGGTTGTTGAAGCCCATGCGGTTGACGAGCGCTTCATCCGCGGGTAGGCGGAAGAGGCGCGGCCGCGGATTCCCGGGCTGCGCCTCGCCCGTCACCGTGCCGATCTCCACGAAGCCGAAGCCCAGCGCGCCGAGCGCATTGAAGAGCGTACCCGCCTTGTCGAATCCAGCGGCGAGGCCCACCGGGTTCGGGAACTCGATCCCCAGGACGCGGCTGGCGAGGGCGGGTTCGTCCACCGCGGTGGCCCGGCGCACGGCACTGCGCGCGGCGGCCGTAGCGAGCGCACCGCGCAGCGTGGTGGCGGTCAGCTCATGCGCCGTCTCCGGCGGGAGCCGGAAGAGCGACCCGCGGATCAGTCGGTATGGATCGAGCACGGGCCGTCGAGCGGAAAGAGGGATTCGGCAGCCGAGGCACGGCGGCCGAATGCGAGCACACCTGGGCGGCGGAAGGTACCCGTCGCTACCGGGGCGAGCAAGCGACGCGCGGTTGACCTTGACCGCGCCCGCGGGGTATCATCCCGGCGTGTCTACCCCGCAGAACCGAAGGAGTGAACGCATGGGTACTCAGGGCTGTGCGACCGACGTCGTCTTTCTCTCCGCCGTGCGCACGCCGTTCGGCGCGTTCGGCGGCTCGCTCAAGGAGTTCACCGCGACGGACCTCGGGGCGATCGCCGCGCAGGCAGCGCTGGAGCGTAGCGGCGCCGAGCCGGGGGACTTCGGCCACGTCGTGTTCGGGAACGCGCTCCAGACCTCCAGGGACGCCATCTACCTCGCGCGCCACGTGGGTCTACGCACCGGGCTCCCTGACACACTTCCGGCACTGACCGTCAACCGGCTCTGCGGCTCGGGTTTCCAGGCCGTCATCAACGGGGCGATGGAGATCATGCTCGGCCAGGCCGACGTGGTGATGACAGGCGGCACGGAGTCGATGAGCCAGGCGCCGCACGTCGTTCGCGGCGCGCGCTGGGGCGATCAGCGGCTCGGCCCCGCGGGTCACCTGTACGAGGACCTGTTGTGGGAGGCGCTCACCGACTCCTACGCCGGCTGCTCCATGGCCGTGACCGCGGAGAACCTGTCCGACCGCTACTCGATCGCCCGGGATGAGGTGGACGAGTACGCGCTGCGCTCGCAACGCCTGGCGGTGGAGGCGTGGAGCGGGGGTCGCTTCGCGGATGAGGTCATCCCGGTAGTGGTGAAAACGCGGAAAGGGGAGCATGCCTTCGACCGTGACGAGCATCCGCGGCCGGACACCACCGCCGAGGCGCTCGCGAAGCTGAAGCCGTACTTCAAGGAAGGCGGTACCGTGACGGCGGGGAACGCCTCCGGGATCTCGGACGGCGCGGCGGCCCTGGTCGTCGCCTCGGGCGAATGGGCGGCGAAAAAGGGGCTGGAGCCTCTCGGCCGACTGGTCTCCTGGGGCGTGGCGGGCGTCGATCCCAGCCTGATGGGGATAGGCCCGGCGCCGGCATCCCGCGAAGCTCTGGCGCGGGCCGGGCTCACGCTGGAGCAGATGGACCTGGTGGAAGTGAACGAAGCCTTCGGGTCGCAGTACTGCGCCGTCGAGCGGGAGCTGGGGCTGGACCGGACCCGCACGAACCTTTCGGGCGGCGCGATCGCGCTCGGCCATCCGCTCGGAGCGTCCGGCGCGCGCATCACCGCGCACCTGCTCCATTCCCTGCGCCAGCGGGGCGCGCGCTACGGGCTCGGCACCGCCTGCGTCGGAGGAGGTCAGGGCGTAGCCGTGGTGGTGGAGGCGTTTTGAACCGGCTACCCGATCGCCCGCGGCCCGATGCGCCCGTTCCGGAGCCTCGACTCAGCCCGGAGCAGTTCGAGGCGGTGATCCGGCGGGCCGCGGAGCTGCAGGCGCGCAGCGCGGAGCAGTCTCTGGACGAGTCGGGAGTCTCTCGAAGCGAGCTGGTTCGCATCGGCCGTGAGATCGGGCTCTCGCCGCAGCACGTGCAGCAGGCGCTCGCGGAGACCGTCGGGAGCCAACCGACCGACGTGTCGCTGAAGGCGCGGCTCTTCGGCCCCGCCGCGGCATCAGCGGGGCGCGCCGTACCAGGCGCACCGGGGGCGGTGCGGGCTCACCTCGACCGGTACCTCGTCGAGCGGGAGTGGTTGTCGGTGATGCGGCGGTTCGCCGACCGCACGCTCTATCAGAAGGCACGCGGATTCGATCTCGCCAGAGTGGCAGGTCTGGTCCAGGACGTGGTTGGCGGCGCGTCAAGGCAGCCGCAGGTCGGGGCCGGCTTCAAGTTGCGCAACGCCCGCCGGGTCGAGGTGACCGTCCAGCCGCTCGAGGAGGGGTATAGCTACCTCTCCATCAGCGTAGACCTGAGCAACTATCGGACGGGGTTCGCGGCGGCGGGGATCGGCGGAGGCGGCGCAGCGGGGATCGGCGTCGCGTCCGTGCTCGGAATCGCGGTCGATCCCGCGGCCGCACTCCTCGGGGTTCCGGTCGCCGGCGGATCGCTGCTGGGGTTTCGCGCGCTGCAGGGCCACTGCGTCGACCATGCGCAGACCCACGTCGAAGGGCTGCTGGACTGCCTCGAGCGAGGAGAGCCGCTCGTGCGGGTCAGAGCCACGCGTCCCTAGCACGCCTACCACCGGGAGCTAGAGAATGGCGGAGATCCAGCGCGTTGGCGTACTCGGGTGCGGGCTCATGGGGAGCGGTATCGCGCAGGTCTGCGCGCAGGCCGGCTATGACACCACCGTTCGCGAGGTGAACGAGGAGCTGCTCCAGCGCGGCCTCGGCAACATCGACCGACAGCTCGGAAAGCTGGTCGAGAAGGAGAAGCT
>JAHWJV010000308.1 GCA_019348265.1 Gemmatimonadota bacterium | reverse complement strand
CATCCCCTCGCTGTTGATGATCGTCGCGCCCGTCACTCCCAGCTCCACCATCCCGGAGAGGATCTCGTCGAGCTTCTCTTCCTCGTTGATGACAGCGATCAGGAGTTGCACGCGCGCCTCGACTGGCAGGGAAGGTGAACCGTAGCGCCAAATTACCGGCTCCGCGCCGAGGGTGTCAAGAAATCGGCGGGCGTGCTGCGCGCCGGATACCTGCGCACGATCCTTGCTCGCTCCTGCGGATCGCCTGACCGAGCGGATCGCCCGCTCCACTATTCCGCGCCCCCTACTCCCGGGCGTGCACTGATGATTTCCGAAGGAGCGATCAGATTGCCTAAGTTCTTTGTCGAGGGGGGCCATCGACTCCAGGGGACGATCCGTCCCGCCGGGAACAAGAACGCTGCCCTCCCCATGGTGGCCGCGACGCTCCTCACGGAAGACGAGGTCGTCCTCGAGAACGTGCCCGCGATCCGCGACGTAAAGACGCTCATCGAGCTGCTGCAGATGCTCGGCGCCGACGCGAAGTGGACCGGGCCCAACGAGGTGACGGTGAACGCCCGGAACCTCGGGCAGACCGGGAGCGATTCCTCGGCTGCCGCGCGCATTCGTGCCTCGATCCTGCTCGCGGGCCCGATGGTCGCCCGCGTCGGAGCGATGCAGCTTCCCCCTCCGGGAGGCGACGTGATCGGTCGGCGCCGGATGGACACGCATTTCCTTGCGCTCGCGCGGCTCGGGGCCGAGGTCGGCTTCCAGCGCGAGATCTACGGCCTGCACGCGAAGGGGCGACTCCAGGGCGCGGACATCTTCCTGGACGAGCCGAGCGTGACGGCAACGGAGAACGCGGTGATGGCGGCCTCGCTCGCCAACGGCGTCACGCGCCTGCGCAACGCCGCGGCGGAGCCTCACGTCCAGAACCTCTGCCGGATGCTCATCGGCATGGGGTGCCCAATCCAGGGCGTGGGCACCAACACGCTTGAGATCCACGGCCAGGAGCGCCTCAAGGGCGGCCGCTTCCGCATCGAGTCCGACCACATCGAGATCGGCTCCTTCATCGGGCTCGCCGCCGTGACCCGCGGCGAGATCCTGATCCAGGACGCGGTGGTCCACCACATGGACTCGACGCTGATCGGCTTCGACCGGCTGGGTGTGAAGGTGGAGATCCGCGGTGAGGACCTGTTCGTTCCCGGCGATCAGGAGATGCGGGTGAAGATGGACCTCGGCGGCTACATCTCCAAGGTGGACGACGGCCCGTGGCCGGCCTTCCCCGCGGATCTCACCTCCATCGCGCTGGTCACCGCGACGCAGTGCGATGGCGTGATCCTGATCCACGAAAAGATGTTCGAGTCACGCATGTTCTTCACCGACAAGCTCGTCTCGATGGGTGCTCGGATGGTGCTCTGCGACCCGCACCGCGTGGTGGTCGTCGGACCGTCGCGCCTACATGGCGGCATCGTGGAGAGCCCGGACATCCGCGCCGGCATGGCGCTGCTGATCGCGGCGCTCGGAGCGCAGGGGCGCAGCGAGATCTACAACATCGGGCAGATCGAGCGCGGCTATGAGCGGATCGACGAGCGTCTGCGCGCCCTCGGCGCCAACATCGAGCGGCTGGACTCACGCGACCCCGCGGATTTCGCCTGAGTGGGGCGGAGCGGGGCATCCGAATCCGAGAAGGAGTTCTCCATGAGCGACGAGCAGCGAAAGTCCGGCATCGGCGGAATCGGTGACGGCATACGCACCGGAATCGGCTTCCTGAACGCCTTCCGTGAGGCGATCGAGGAGACGCTGGAGGATGCGGTGAAGCGCGGCGACCTGAGCCCGGAGCGCGCGGGCCAGGCGATGCGCGACGCCGCGCAGCGCGTGCAGGAGTCCTTCGATGGAGCGCGCGAGCGCCTGGACTTCGTCTCGCGTCGTGAGTACGACGAGCTGAAGGAGGAGCTTGAACTGCTCCGCAGCCGGGTCGCGCGACTCGAAAACGGTCCCCCGACCGCTGGCGCCACCCCTCCCGGCATCATCATCACGGAGTGACCCCGTCCGGAGTCCGGCTCGTCACGGAGCGCGGCGTCCCCGGCGACCTTCCCATCTGGACCCATCCCGAGTGGGAGGAGAGATTCCCCTGGTTGGCCCAGGGGGTCACCTCCGGCGGTGCCGGCACAGCCCCCTTCGATCTCGGCCTCTTCGGGGCCACGCCGGTCGGTGAGGCGCTCGCCCGGTGGCGTCGGCTTCGCGAGGGTACCGGATTCGCGGCGATAGCCCATTCGCGGCAGGTGCACGAGAACCGGATACTCGTGCATGAGCGGCGCCCCGCGGCGGGGCTGCTGGTCGCCGAGGGTTACGATGGGCATCTCACCGCCGCTCCCGGGCTCCTCCTCACCGCCTCGGTCGCCGACTGCGTCCCCGTGTCCGTGATTGATGCCGAAACCCGCGCCGTCGCGGTGGTGCACGCCGGCTGGCGCGGGGTCGTCGGCCAGATCATGGAAGGTGCGATCGGGATGCTCCTGGCGGAGGGCGCCCGGACGGCGGCGTCCATATGGGTGCACTGCGGCCCCGCGATCTGCGGGGACTGCTACGAGGTGGGGCCGGAGGTTCACAAGGCGGTGTACGCCGGCCGCGAGCCGCCGGCCGGGCCCACGCCGATCGACCTGCGGGCGGCGCTGGCGGAGCGCGCGGTGTCGGCCGGTGTGGCACCGGCGCAGGTCTCCACCTCCACGCATTGCACACGCTGCGGCACCGGAGGGTTCTTCTCCCACCGCGGCGGATCCCCTAGCCGGCAGATGGCATTCGTCGGCATTCGTGATCCGGGCTAGGGGCGGCGAAGCGGCGCAACGGACCGCAGCGTCCGGGAGTTCCCATCCCGGGTTGCACGAGGACCGGCGGTCGTTTAGATTGTTCGGACGAGCGGCGTACCGGGGGACCCGTGAGGCGACCCGTTTTTGAAGTGGGGTGCGGCTGCCCCGCTTTTTTTATTTGGCTAACGCTTCGAAAAGATCCATGAGCGATCAGCACCTCGATCGCGAGCTGGAGCGCCGCGTCGAAGAGCTCGGGTATGAGCTGGTGGAGCTGGAGCGCGCCGGCAGCGCACACCGCCCGATTCTGCGGCTGCGGATCGACCGCGCGGACGCGGCGACTTCGGAGGCCGCGGTGAACGTCGAGGACTGCACCCGCGTCAGTCGCGCCCTGGAGTCCTTTCTGGACGCCGGCGCCGGACTCGCGCCGAAGTACGTCCTCGAGGTGTCCTCGCCAGGCGTCGAGCGCCTGCTGGTACGACCGCGCGACTTCGAGCGCTTCGCTGGCAAAGAGGTGGCGCTCGCGGGTAAGGAACCGCTCGCCGGACGGGCTCGCAGGCTCGAGGGCGTCCTCCTCGGCATCGAGGGTGAGGGCGTCGAGAGCGTGATCCGCCTGCGACTGGAAAAGGGCGAGGAGATCGCCATCCCCCTCGCCGAGGTGACGCGGGCGAACCTGGTATTTCGCTGGGGTAGCGGAGGGCGGCGAAAGTCGTGAGACGCCGCCCCCGAAATCTTATGATCCAGAAGACAAATCCATGACCAACGCTACCCAGATCCTTGCGGCTTTTCGCGAGCTCACGCTCAACAAGAGCATCTCGAGCGAGGAGCTGCACGATCTGATCAAGGACGGCATCCTCGCCGCGCTGGCGAAGCGCTTCGGCACCAACGTCGAAGCGGAGATCGAGATCAATGAGGACACCGGCCGCATCGACATCACCGTGCTGAAGCAGGTGGTCGAAGAGGTCGAAGACCCCTCCCGGGAGATCTCGCTCGAGGAAGCGCGCTGGGATGATCCCGAGTTCGAGGTCGGCGACATGCTCGAGGTTCCGGTCGAGTTCGCGGATTTCGGTCGAAACGCGGTCATGGCGGCGAAGCAGCGCATGCTGCAGCGAGTCCGAGAGGGCGAGCGCCAGAAGATCCTGGAGGAGTACGCGGGCCGGGTGGGCGAGCTGCTCTCGGGCGAGGTGCAGCAGGTCGAGCGCGGCAAGATCGTGGTGATGCTGAATCGCACTCGCGACGCCGACTCCATCATCCCGTGGAAGGAGCAGAACCCTCGCGAGCGGTTCCGGCAGGGCGAGGCGATTCGCGCCGTTCTGAAGAAAGTGGAGGAGACGCCGAAGGGCCCGCGCATCATCCTTTCCCGCGCCGACCCGCTGTTCGTCGCCGCGCTGTTCCGCCTTGAGGTTCCGGAGATCCAGCAGGGCATCGTCGAGATCCGCGCGGTAGCGCGCGAAGTCGGCGGCCGGACGAAGCTGGCGGTCTCCTCGCGCGACGAGTCGATCGACCCCGTGGGCGCCTGCGTGGGCCTGAAGGGATCGCGCGTCCGGGCGGTCGTCCAGGAGCTCGGAGGCGAGCGGATCGACATCGTGCCGTGGCACCCGGATCCCGAGGTGTTCGCGAAGCGGTCTCTGGCCCCGGCGCGGGTCTCCAAGGTCCTCTCCGACTACGACGCGCGCGTCATCACCGCAATCGTCGACGAGGACCAGCTGTCGCTCGCGATCGGGCGGAACGGCCAGAACGTGCGGCTCGCGTCGCAGCTCATCGGCTGGGAGATCAACCTCTTCGGATCCCGCGAGTGGCTGGAGCGCGGCGCGCAGAACGCACTGTTCGGCGGCGCGGAGCCTGGCGAGGAATACGAGAGCGCGGACATCCCCCTGCGGGAGTTGACGCTGCGGCCC
>JAHWJV010000307.1 GCA_019348265.1 Gemmatimonadota bacterium | reverse complement strand
TCAAGATCCGCTACGTCGACGTCGACCTGCACGACGACCTCTTCCCTCTCTCCGACGACCGCCACGTACTGGTGCCGCTGGAGAAAGTGGACCTGAAGGAGCGCGGCAACGACGTCTGGATCCAGAACCTCAACGCAGCCGACGTCGCGAAGCTCCCCGCCTACCCCGGCGGCGCCGTTCGCCCAGCCATGCAGAAGGCGGTGGACGCGGCGTTCGGGGTGTAAAGGCTATCAGCTATCAGCTATCAGTCTTCAGTCTTCCAGTCTTCAGTAGGGCTACAGCCGCGTGAGGGCGCAACAGCGAAGTCCCCCGCTCCACCAGAGGCTGAGCGGGGGACTGATAGCTGATAGCTGATAGCTGATAGCTGATAGCCCTAGCCCTCCCCTACTTCTTATCGATCATGCCCACGCGGGCCTGAGCGGTGGGCTTCACGGTCAACTGGTCGATGTTGACGTGCGGGGGGCGGGTGGCGGCGTAGAGGACGGCATCGGCGATGTCGGCGGGCTCGAGGGGCTTGTAGCCGGCGTAGATGTCGGCGGCGCGCTGCTCGTCGCCGCGGAAGCGGACGACGCTGAACTCCGTCTCCACGAGACCGGGGTGAACGATCGTCACTCGAATCGGAGTTCCGAAGAGGTCGAGTCGGAGGCCGGTGGTGATCGTCTCGAGAGCGGCTTTGGTAGCGGAGTAGACGGCGGCGTTCGGCGCCACCTCGCTGGCGACGATGGAGCCGATGTTGATCACGTGACCTCGTCCGCGCCGAACCATGCCCGGGAGCACGGCGCGCGTGACGTAGAGGACGCCTTTGACGTTGGTGTCGATCATCTCCTCCCAGTCGCGAAACTCCCCCTCCTGGATGGGGGCGAGCCCGCGCGCCAGGCCGGCATTGTTGATCAGGAGGTCGACCGCGCGCCAGTCGGTCGGGAGGTCCTCCAGGACGCGGCTCACGACCCCGGCGTCCCGCACGTCCAGCGCGATCCGGTGCGAATCGGTGCCATGCGCATCGCGCAGCTCGCCGGCCAACGCTTCGAGCCGGTCTACGCGGCGACCGGCGAGAATGAGCCGCGCGCCCGCCTGGCCAAAAGCGCGCGCGCACGCGGCGCCGATACCCGCGGTGGCGCCGGTGATCAGGACTGTCCCGGTGAATCCAGACATGACGAGTACGCTGGGGTGAACGGGCGAGCGGTCCTGCGGGGGAATATTATCAGGCGGGCATGGAGAAGGCTATCACCGAAGGCGCTCCGGGATCTGGCGTGTCTTCTCATCATCGGCTGAACTCGACGGTCGCGCCATGGTGCAAGGCGACCCGGCGGGTGGCCCCCGCCTCGAGCTCGACCCGCTCCGCACCGCCATCCGCGCAGTCCGCGCAGCGTACGACTCCCGGAGCCCGTCGAAGCGGGACGGCTGGGCGAGCGCGGCGATCTCTCCCCATTCTCCCGCACCCCAGCGCCGCGCGGCGTCTGCGCCCCGATGTGTCAGGCAGAGCCTAGCTCCTCGCGCTTCCCTCGGGATCGATCAGGTGCCGGCGGAGCCGATCGAGCGCGAGCTGCGCCGTCATCGCCTTGATCCACTCCCGCTCGCGCGCGCCCAGGTCCAGGCGCCGTGACCAGCGACCCCCCTCCCACGCGAGGCCGATGCAGACGGTACCGACCGGCTTCTCCTCGGAGCCGCCCCCGGGGCCTGCGATGCCAGTGGTTGCAAGCCCGAGGTCCGCGCCGGCCGCGCGCCGCGCGCCCTCCGCCATCTCCTCCGCCGTTTCGATGCTCACCGCGCCATGGCTGATCAGCGTGGCCTCGGTTACGCCGAGCAGGCTCTGCTTCGCGCCGTTGGAGTACGCCACGATCCCGAGCTGAAAGTACGCGGAGCTTCCGGCAACGTCCGTCAGCCGATGCCCGATGAGCCCGCCGGTGCAGGACTCGGCGACGGCGACCGTGAGCCCGCGCTCCCGCAGGAGTCGACCGACCGTCTCCTCCATCCCCTCGTCCCCCACCGCATAGATGTAGCTGCCCGCCCGCTCCCGCACCCGGGCCTCGATCGCGTCCAGCCGCGCCTCCAGGTCGTCCCCCGGCGCGCCCCAGATCGTCACGCGCGCCTGGAGCCGTGGGAAGGCCGCGCGGAAGGCGAGCCTCGCCTCCTCTGCGCTCACCACCCCGGCGAGAAGCTCGTCCAGCTTCGACTCCCCGACGCCCGCCGCGCTGAAGATCCGCGACGCGAAGCGGCGCTCCGGATTGCGTCCCGCCAGCCACGGCACCAGCGTCTCCTTCACCATCGCCCGC
This sequence comes from Gemmatimonadota bacterium, assembly GCA_019348265.1. GTDB lineage: Bacteria > Gemmatimonadota > Gemmatimonadetes > Longimicrobiales > Longimicrobiaceae > JAHWJV01. The sequence goes on along the minus strand of JAHWJV010000307.1, from coordinate 2,417 downwards.
ATCTCGTGCGGGACGCCCGGCATACAGATGATGTGCCGTGTGCGACCACCCCGCTCGATCGGGCAGATGAAGCCCGGCGCGGTGCCGCGGGCGTTCGGGATGATCTCGCTACCTTCCGGAAAGTACGCCTGCTTCCGGTTGTTCACCGGCATGCTCCCTCCGCGCGCCAGGAACCGCTCCTCCATCCGGCGGAGCGACTCGTCGTCCAGGCGCAGCTCGCGTCCGGCGAGCCGGGCCACGCAGGCGGTGGTCAGGTCGTCCGAGGTGGGCCCCAGCCCGCCGGTGGAGATCACCACCTCCGCATCTTCAAGCGCGCGTTCCAACGAACGCTCGATCGCAGGCTCGTCGTCCGCGACGCTCAACCCGCCCACCGGATCCACGCCCACGGACCGCGCCGCCTCCGCGATGTACGCTGAATTCGTATCGATCGTCATCCCACCGACGATCTCGTCGCCGATGGAGAGGATGGAGCATCGCATGCGTGTCAGTTGCCAGTTGTTGCCAGTCGCTGGACTGGAGACTCGAGACTGTGAAGACTACCTCCTCATTTTCCGCATCACCGACTTCACCTGCTCGCGCGGGACGCGGGTGAGGTGGTTGAACTCGCCGCCGGAGCCGAGCCATTCGCCGCCGTCGATGGTGACGCACTCGCCGGTGATGAAGGGAGCGGCGTCGGAGAGGAGGAAGGCGGCCAGGCTGGTCAGTTCGTCATGTTCGCCGAATCTGCCCGCGGGGATGCGCTCCTTCGCCTGGGCCTCGACCTCGGGCGTGGGCATGAGCGCCTGCCAGGCGCCTTCGGTGGGGAAGGGGCCAGGGGCAATCGCGTTGACCCGGATGCCGTAGGTAGCCCACTCCACGGCGAGCGAGCGCGTCATCGCCAGAACTCCCGCCTTGCCGGCGGCCGAAGGCACGACGAAGGCGGAGCCGGTCCAGGCGTAGGTGGTCGCGATGCTGACGATGCTTCCGCCGGAGCCGCGCTCGATCATCCGCCGGCCGACGGCGAGGGTGGCGTGAAAGCTCCCGTGGAGGACCGTTCGGACGACCGCGTCGAAGGCGCGCGGCGAGAGGTCCTCCGTGGGCGCGAGGAAGTTGCCCGCGGCGTTGTTGACCAGTGCGTCCACCGGCCCCATCTCCGCTTCGATGGCCGCGACGAGCGCCTCCACCTGATCGAACTCCCGCACGTCGGCCGCGCGTGCGAACACGCGCGCTCCGGTAGGGTCGATCTCGCCCGCGGCCGCCTCGAGCCGCTCCGGCTTACGCCCGGTAATGGCCACCCGTGCACCGAGCCTGGCGAACCGCTTCGCCATGGACAGGCCCAGGCCCGAGCCGCCGCCGGTGATCAGCACCACCCGGTCGCGGAGGAGGTGTTCGGAGAAGACTTCTGGCATAAGCACGAGGGCGAAAGTGCGAAAGTGCGAGAGTGCGAAAGTAACATCACTCTCGCACTTCCGCACTCTCGTACTACCACACTTTTCAGTCGTCCTTCTTCAGCGCCGGAAGGTAGTGGTCTCCCTCGTCCTCACCGCGGACCGGCTGCTCCTTGAGCTCCTGTGGGCCCATGAGGGCCGCGCGGAGGAGGCTCGCCCAGAGCTTTCCTTCGTCTTCGATCGGTGCGGGGCGAACGCCGTTCCGCTCCGCGAAGACCATCCCGAAGAGGCGGTCCGCCTCGGTGTCCTCGCCGAGGTCGAGGAGGTGCTCGGCCAGCAGCTCCCTCAGGTCCGCGCTGGGGGCAGCCTCGGCCATCATCGCGAGCTGCTTCACCGCCAGCCCTTCCTTGCCGGCCTGCTTGGCACCGCGCACGTACTCGGCGATCTCGCGCCCGGGCCCCTGCTGGCCCGCGTGGTAGCCCTTTCCGATGGAGAGCCAGGCGAGCGTGCAGCGGGCTCGTACCGCGTCCGGCGCGATCTGGAGCACCTTCTTGCACAGCACCTCGGCCGCGCTGAACCGTCCGGACTCGAGGTAGACGTCGATCGCGCGGCCGAAGTACCCGAGCGCGCGAGCAGGCTCGCCGGAGTCTACGCAGAGATTCCCGGCCCGGTTGAGGAACTGCGTCTCATACCCGGGCGAGGCGCGCTTCACCTGAGCCTCCAGGAGCTGGAGCTCGCGCTCCAGCTGGGATTTCGGGTTGTTCTCCGCACGTCCGCGGAAGAGCTGTGCCATCGTGGTCTGAAAGGGTGGTGACTCCTGGCGAGAATTGAGTTTCGCACAACTCCGGCCGACACGCCAGGGCTTCGGGGCCTTCGGGACCCGGGAGACCATTGCCAAAGCTGGAGCTTACCCTTACCTTCGCCGATCGTCTTTCCCCGAACCGCTTGCTCGCAGGTCCCACCCGCGTCGCATCCCCGGGGCTTTTCTTCCGTCAGACCCGGCTTCAGTCGACTACTTCTCGTGCCGATACTCTGGCCGGAGGCGTATCC
>JAHWJV010000306.1 GCA_019348265.1 Gemmatimonadota bacterium | reverse complement strand
ATCTGGCGAGAAGGCGCTCGACATCGTCCTCGCTCGCGGCGCCGCTCATCATTACCACCGGGACCATCCAGAGAGCCGGGTCGTTCTGGAGCTGCCCGAGTACCTCCTCTCCCGAGATGTCGGGGAGGTTGAGGTCGAGCAGGACGAGGTCTGGACGTATCTCCCTCGCGAGCTCGACCGCACGCCGTCCCTGCATGGCTGCGACGAGGCGCACGCCTTTGCTCCGCTCCAGCAGGTTCGTGATCAAGCGGCTGTTGGCCAGGTTGTCTTCGACGAGAAGCACCGTGGCGCACGTACGCGCCTCATTCGCGGCTTCAGGCGGCCGCACCGGCGCCAGCTCGGAACCCTTCACTTCCAGCCTCGGCAGATCCAGCCAGAACGTGCTTCCGCGTCCCTCCTGGCTCTCGACACCGAGCTTTCCTTGCATCGCCTCCACGAGCGCTCGCGACAGGGTTAGCCCGAGACCGGTGCCTTGCACTCCACTCTGCTCGCGACCGAGACGATCGAAGGGGGTGAAGAGCCGAGCAAGCTTGTCCGCGCTGATCCCGCGGCCCGAATCCGCCACTGAGATTCGCAGGCGTTCGCCCTCCGGCTCACATGACAGTGCGACCGTACCCGACTCCCGATTGTACTTGATTGCATTGGAAAGCAGGTTGAGCAGCACCTGTTTGAGCCGCTGCTGATCGCCCCAGACGATGTGTTCCTGCGAAACGCTCGGCGCGACCCAGATTGTGATTCCACGCGCGGCGGCCGCCTGCCGCACCAGCGCAAGGCTCTCCTCCACGAGGTCCGATACGACGATCGGCTCCACCGACAAATTGGCCCGCCCCGCCTCGATCCGGGCGACGTCCAGCACCTCGTCGATCAGTGCGAGTAGGTGGTCGCCCGCCCGGAGGATCTGTTCGACCCCTTCCCGGTCCGACTCGCGGTCCAACTCCATCTGGAGCAGCTGTCCGAATCCAAGGATCGCGTTCAACGGCGTCCGGAGCTCGTGACTCATACGCGAGAGGAATTCGCTCTTCGCCTGGTTGGCGCGGTTGGCTTCGGCCCGAGCCGCTTCCAGTCTCGCGACCAGCGCCACCTGTGCCGTCATGTCCCGAACGACCAGCACGAGAAAGGTCTCTCCGTCTATCGCCCATGACCCACGAGCCTCCAGGTCTACCCAGCGCCCCTCGCGGTGCCGCCCGCGGTAGGCGAAAGCGATGTCCGTATCCTGCTCCGAGGCACGCGTAAACGCGCGCTCCACGATCGGCGCGTCCTCCGGATGCACTACGTCGACCAGGCGAAGCCCGATGAGCTCCTCTGGTGCGTAGCCGAGGACGCGAGTCACGCTGCGGCTCAGCCACTTGAAGCGCCCCTCCTCGTCCAGCATCTCGACGATGTCCAGGCTCGCCTCGATCGTGGCGCGAAGGGTCGCCTCGCTGCGCTCGAGCGCCTCCTCCGCCCGTTGCGAGCCCGTCTGGAGATGCATTGGCTTACGCGCTGACACGTCGCGGATGGACCACCGCTGCCAGGCTGCACCCGACGCATCTCGTTCGGCCACGGCCGATACCTCGGCGGCGAACCCTTCCCGCCCGAGCCCCGCCATCTGCAGATCGGCGAGGCGCACGGCGCCGGTTGCCATGAGTTGCTCGCTGATCGCGGCGAATGCGGCCGCTGAGTCCGGGACGACCAACGTTCCGAGCGACTGCCCCTCCAGACCCGGTTGAGACACTCCGAAAAGCTCGTGGGCCGCGAGGTTGGCGTTCTCGATCCGGCCGTCCTCACGCGTTACCAGATTCGGGTCCGGCGCGTGCTCGAACAGGGCCTTCAGTCGGGCTTCGGGGGAGTGGTGGAAATCGGAGGCGGAATGCGGCATGTCGAAGGGTGTCCTGGACCGGTTTAGGCCACGAAATGTTCGGGCGGGTTTACGACCGCCCCCCCCACGTCCTGCGTCGCCACGAGCACCTCGTACGTATGCGCCGACCACCGGTTTGCTCGCCTGAATCCCGCCACGTTCAGCGCCACCAGGACGAGCATCAGTACGAGCAAAATGCCGATCACGGTGATGCCGGCGATTAGCTGCCGGACGGACGTCAACCGGCGGATGAGATAGGAGATGGTGCTATCCTTCAGCGGTTGATCGGTCCTCTGGCCAGGAGTCGCGCCCACGCGGTTACTCGGGTCCGGTGAATTCAGGGAAGGAGTCGCGGCTGTCGGCGCCGCGACGAAGAGGGGGACCAGCGGGCACATCAGGCTGGCGACGTTTCACCCCGGCCTGGTGGTTCCCCTGCTGCCGGAAGGCTCCCGATATCTGTTCCCCGGAGGCAGTTTCCGTACCAATTGAGACAGATCCATCATCGAGGCAACGCCGCGGGGCAGGCGCAGCGTGCGGTGCTGCACTGGCGTGAACCCGGTCAGCACCGGTAGTGTGACTGCCGTCGGACGGAAGACCTTTTCTGCGGCCCCGCCGCGCGCCTCACACCTCTTGGGCCAGGCGCCTGAGTCGACGGTGGCTACTCACCCGCCAACACGTAAGATGCTCCACGCTTTTCTCGACTCCCTCCCGCTGATCGCGATTCTTCGCGGCATCACGCCGGAGGAAATCCTCCCCGTCGGACGCGTCCTCTCGGAAGCGGGATTTCGCGTGATCGAGGTGCCTCTCAACTCGCCTCGCGCCTGCGAGAGCATTCGCCGGCTGCGCGACGACCTCGACGAGCAGCACCTGGTCGGCGCCGGTACGGTGCTGTCGGAGCAGCAGGTGCGGGAGGTGGCGGCCGCTGGCGGGCAGATCGTGGTCATGCCGCACAGCGATCCGGTGGTGATCCGAGCGGTCAAGAGCGCCGGGCTGTACTGCGCTCCGGGCGTCATGACTCCCACCGAAGGCTTCGCCGCTCTCGCCGCCGGCGCCGACGCGCTCAAGCTCTTCCCGGGTGAGATGATCGGACCGGCCGGGCTGAAGGCGATGCGCGCCGTTTTTCCCAGGGAGACGGTGTTCATCCCGGTGGGGGGAATCACACCCGACACGCTGGAGCAGTTCGTCGCCGCCGGCGCCTCCGGGTTCGGGCTGGGAACCGGACTGTACCGGCCGGGCGTTGCCGCGGCGGACGTCGCTCGAAATGCCCGCGCCTTCACGGACGCGTGGGAGCGTATCCGGGCGCGGTGAGCCACGCCAGCGCCAGACCCCACCCAACCGAATCGAGCGATGAAGATCACCAGTCTCACGACGTTCATCGTCCCTCCACGCTGGGTATTCCTGAAGATCGAGACGGACGAGGGAATCACCGGCTGGGGTGAGCCGGTGCTGGAAGGGCGTGCCCACACCGTCGTGGCCGCGGTCGACGAGCTCGGCGACTATCTTGTCGGCAAAGACCCCTTCCTGATCGAGGATCACTGGACGGTGATGTACCGCGCGGGGTTCTACCGCGGCGGCGGAATTCACATGAGCGCCATCGCCGGGATCGACCAGGCGCTCTGGGACATCAAGGGGAAGGCGCTGGGGCAGCCGGTGCACCAGCTGCTCGGCGGCCAGCTTCGCGAGCGCATCCGCGTCTACTCGTGGATCGGCGGCGACCGGCCCGCTGACACGGCGGCGGCCGCCGTAGAGGTCGCCAGCCGAGGCTTCACGGCCGTCAAGATGAACGCGACCGAGGAGTTGCAGTACGTGGACACACACGCGAAGATCGACCAGGTGCTGGGACGCGTTCAGGCGATCCGCGACGCGCTGGGGCCGCACTTCGGCATCGGCGTCGACTTCCACGGGCGCGTCCACCGCCCGATGGCCAAAGTGCTGGCCAAGGAGCTGGATCCCTTCAAGCTGATGTTCATCGAGGAGCCGGTGCTCAGCGAGCACGCCGAGGCGCTGAAGGAGATCGCCAACCACACCTCCACGCCGATCGCGCTGGGCGAGCGGCTCTTCTCCCGGTGGGACTTCAAGAACATCCTGCACGGGGGCTACGTCGACATCATCCAACCCGATCCATCTCACGCCGGCGGCATCACGGAGACGCGGAAGATCGCGGCGATGGCGGAAGCGTACGACATCGCGCTGGCGCTGCATTGCCCGCTCGGGCCCATCGCCCTCGCGGCCAACCTGCAGATCGACGCCGTCTGCTACAATGCCTTCATCCAGGAGCAGTCGCTGGGCATCCACTACAACCAGGGGAACGATCTGCTCGATTATCTGCGGGACCGCTCCGTCTTCGATTACGAGGACGGGTACGTGGCGATCCCGCAGGGGCCGGGGCTCGGGATCGAGGTGGACGAGGAGATGGTGACCCGGATGGCCGAGACCAGCCACCGCTGGCGCAACCCGGTCTGGCGCCACGCCGACGGCTGCTTCGCCGAGTGGTGAGCATGCGCTCCAGATCGACAGGCACTCACGGGAGACGCCGCTGAGGGAACCGCTCGCGAGCCTCTCCGGCTTAGGGGAAGAGCGGAGCCGCAAAGGGCGGCGGACTCGTGGACCTCGGCCGCAAGCACTAGACTCGGGCTGAGGACGACGACCGTCACCTCTACCGTGAGGCGCCTCCTAGACCAGCGGTGATTCATGCCGCTCCGGTCCGGAGCCGAGCAGTAATGGTGAATGCAGCTAGCCCCCGGAATCCTCTCGGACCCGGGGGCTAGCTGTTCACCCCTCCCGAACGGAGGTGAGCTTCGGCCGCGCGCTGGCGGAGGGCGCCGGCTACGTCTTCGAGATGGACGCCGACTTCTCCCACGACCCGCACGACCTC
>JAHWJV010000305.1 GCA_019348265.1 Gemmatimonadota bacterium | reverse complement strand
CGTGGCGTCGATCTCGGCGGAGCGGCTGAGCGCCTCGGTGCGACGGCTCGAGAGCTTCGGGACGCGCCACACGCTCTCCTCCCCCACCGGCGCCCGGGGAATCGGGGCGGCGCGCCAGTGGATCCTGGATGAGATGCGGCGCTCGAGCCCGCGGCTGCGGGTGGAGTTCGACACGTACCAGCTTCCGGCGCAGGGTCCGCGGATCACCCGCGCGGTCGAGCTGCGGAACGTGATGGCGATCCTGCCGGGCAGAAGCGAGCGTCGGCTTTACGTGAGCGGCCACTACGATACGGTGGCGAGCGACTCCACGGGCCGCATCGACTGGCAAGCGAACCTGGATCGACCCGCGCCCGGGGCGAACGACGACGGCAGCGGCACCGCTCTGACGATGGAGCTTGCCCGGGTGATGGCGGAGAGCGGGATCGAGTTCGAGCCGACGCTGGTGTTCATCGCCCTGGCGGGCGAGGAGGAGGGGCTGGTCGGCGCGCTTCTCCACGCGCAGCATGCGCGGACGGCCGGGGTGCGGATCGACGCCGTGCTCAACAACGACATCGTTGGCAACGTTCGTGGTGGCAACGGGCTCCTCGACGGGGCGAGTGTCCGTGTCTTCTCCGAAGACCCAGCCGACTCCCCGTCCAGGCAGCTCGCGCGGTACATCCGGCAGCAGGCGGCGCGCTACGTTCCGGGCCACGCGGTTCGGTTGATCGCCCGCGAAGATCGCTTCGGCCGCGGGGGCGACCACACGGCGTTCAATCAGCACGGATACGCGGGCGTTCGCTTCACCGAATCGCGCGAGAACTTCGCGCGCCAGCATACCGTCGACGACACCTCGGACGGGGTAGATCCGGAGTACCTGGCGCGGAACGCGCGCGTGAACGCGGCCGCGCTGGCCTCGCTGGCGCTCGCGCCGCCGACGCCGGAGGTGAATGACACCCTGCGGAACCCGATGCTCAGCCGCGGCGCGAGCGGGTACGACGCGCGCCTCCGCTGGAGACCGTCTCCCGGCGCGGTGGCCTACCGCATCGTCTGGCGGGAGGCGTGGCACCCGGATTGGCAGCATTCGATGCTGGTCGGCGACGTCGGCGAGTACGTGCTTCAGAACCTCTCGATCGACGACTACATCTTTGGAGTCGCCGCCGTGGGGCCGCGCGGTAACGAGAGCCTCGTGTCCGCCTACGTTCGCACCTCGAGACCATCGGCCGAGATCCGCACCGTGCGGTAGCCACCGCTCCGGAGGCCGAGACTCCTCGCCTCCGCCAGCTCCCCACTCAGCTCCGCCGCGCCTGCTCCGCCCGTGTGCATCGCGCGGCGTGCGCAGGCGTGCAGCCGTCCGGAATCATAGATCCCGGCGGCGACGCGGTCGACTGATCGAGCGCGGAGTCCGTGCCGCGTGCACGATATTGTTCGGCCGCCCGCCGTCCGGTTACCTTGATAGACCCACGTCGTACACCCCGCTCCCGAGGGACCCATGTTCGTGCAACCGATCGCCGCTCCGCATCCCGCCCGCAAGCTCCCTGCGGTGCTGGGGTTGCTGTTCCTCGGGGTGGCGGGTTGTAAGCGTGCGCCGGAAGTGGCGCTCCGACCTGCCAGTGCGCCGGAGCCGCCGGTGGAGATGGTGCGGCTCGAGTCCCCCCGCGTCGTGAGTCTGGACGCTGCCGCGGTCGCCCGGCTCGCAGGCTCCGTTCGGCCGGTGGCCCCGGTCACCGTCGCGGAGGGGTTCAAGCTCGACCTGTGGGCCTCCGACACGCTGCTGAACGACCCGATCGCGATAGACGTGGACAACCGCGGCCGCGTCTACGTCGCCCAGACCGACCGCCGCCGCGGCCCGGACATCGACATCCGGCAGCACCGCGACTGGATGACCGCGTCCATCGGGTTCCAGACCGTGCAGGACCGGCGCGACTTCCTCCTTCGCGAGCTCGCTCCGGAGCGAAGTGCCCAGAACGCCTGGCTCGACGACGTCAACCGCGACGGCTCCCGTGATTATCGCGACCTCACCGCGAACCGCGAGCGCATCTTCCGCATCGAGGACACCACCGGCGACGGGCTCGCCGATCGCTCGACCCTGCTGGTCGAGGACTTCGCCACCGTCGAGACGGACGTCGCCGGAGGCCTGCTGGTCCACGACGATGACATCTACGTCGCCGTATCTCCCGATTTCTGGCGGCTGCGCGACACGAACGGAGACGGCACCCCGGATACCAAGCAGGCGATCGCCTCGGGCTTCCACACGAAGATCGCCTTCGGTGGCCACGGGATGTCCGGGGCGACTCTCGGACCGGATGGGCGGATCTACTGGTCCATCGGCGATCCCGGCCTGAACACGGTAGATCGGGAGGGGAAGCGCTGGGAGTACCCGAACCAGGGGGTGATCGTGCGCTCGAACCCCGACGGGAGCGACTTCGAGGTGTTCGCGGCTGGGCTGCGCAACACCCACGAGTTCGCCTTCGACGAGCTCGGGAACCTGATCAGCGTGGACAACGACGGCGACCATCCGGGCGAGACGGAGCGTCTGGTCTACATCACCAACGGGCAGGACAGCGGCTGGCGCATCAACTGGCAGTTCGGGAAATACACCGATCCAGACAACAACGACTACAAGGTCTGGATGGACGAGCAGATGTATAAGCCGCGCTTCCAGGGCCAGGCCGCGTGGTTCACCCCCCCGGTCGCGGCCTATCACGCGGGCCCGGCAGGGATGACCTACAACCCGGGGACCGCGCTGAGCGAGCGGTGGCGCAACCACTTCTTCATCGCGGAGTTCACTGGCTCGGCGAACAGCTCCAAGATCCACGCCTTCCGCCTGTCGCCTTCCGGCGCGGGCTTCGAGCTCACGGAGGACCGTGAGCTGATGAGGGGCATCCTGACGACGGGGCTGGAGTTCGGCCCGGATGGGGCGCTGTACGTCGCCGACTGGATCGAGGGGTGGGGGACGAAGGACCGCGGGCGGATCTGGAAGTTCGACACGCCGGCCGCGGCGGGCTCGCCGGAGCGGGCGCAGACGCTCGCGCTGCTCGCCGCGGGCTTCCGGGATCGTCCCGTCGCGGAGCTGGCGGGGCTGCTTCGGCACGCGGATATGCGAGTGCGAATGGGGTCGCAGCACGAGCTGGCGCGGCGTGGCCAGCAGGGGGCGTTGCTCGCGGCCGCCCGCCAGCGGGAACCGCAGCTCGCGCGGCTGCACGGCCTCTGGGGCATCGCTCAGCTGGCGCGCGGCGACATGCGCCGGGGTGCCGTGCTGGTACCCTTCCTCCGCGACCCGGACCCGGAGGTTCGCGCCCAGGCCGCGAAGATGCTCGGCGACGTGCGCTACGCCGCCGGCGGCGACGCGCTCCTCCCGCTCCTACAGGACGCCGCCCCGCGCGCGCGGTTCTTCGCCGCCGAGGCGCTCGGCCGCATCGCTCACCAGCGCGCCGTACAGCCACTGATCGACATGCTCGCCGCCAACGACGACCGCGACGTCTACCTGCGTCACGCTGGCACGCTCGCGCTGGCCCGGATCGGGCAGCCCGCGCCTGTGGTGGCGCTGTCGCAACACCTGTTGCATGCGCTCCGCACTGCCGCGGTCGTCACGCTGCGGCGGATGCGTGATCCCGGCGTCGCGCGCTTTCTGGAGGACGTCGACGAGTACATCGTCGCGGAGGCGGCGCGGGCGATCAACGACGACGGGTCGATCGAAGCCGCCATACCCGCACTGGCGCGGGTGCTGGAGCAGACGCGCTTCAAGGACGAGGCGCTGCTCCGCCGGGCGACCAACGCGAACCTGCGACTGGGGACGCCTGAAGCGGCGCGTCGAGTGGCGGCGTTCATGGCCCGTCCGGAGGTGGCGGAGGAGTTGCGGGTCGACGCCATCGAGGCGCTCGGCGTCTGGGCGAAGCCGTCCCCGCTCGATCGGGTGGACGGGGTCTATCGGGGGCAGATACAGCGGGACACATCGGTTGCGCGCACCGCGATCGCGCCGCTGGTCGAGCCGCTGCTGCGCGAGGGCAGTACCGCCATCAAGGTGGCGGTGATCGAGACCGTCGCGCGTCTAGACCTGGAGGCCGCCGCGCCGGCTCTGCTCGCACGGCTACGGGAGGATGCCTCCGCCGAGGTGCGCGTCGCCGCGCTGCGGGGCCTGCGACAGATCGGGGTCGGCTCGGTGGAGGACGCGGTGCGGCTCGCCCTGGCCGATCGGGCCCCGAGCGTGCGGACCACCGCGCTCGGCTTGCTCCCCGCGCTACAGCTTCCGGAGGCCAGCGCCGCCGAGATGTTGGCCACGGTGATGCAGCGCGGCGGCCCGCAGGAGCAGCAGAGCGCCCTCGCGACTCTCGGGAAGATGCAGGGGCCGCAGGCCCAGCAGGTGCTCGCGGGTCTGATGGATCGGCTCTCCGCGGGCACCGTCCCGCCCGAGATCGAGCTGGAGCTCCACGAAGCGGTTCAGGCGAGCGGTTCGGCCCCGCTTCGCGCGCGCCTGGACGCTCAGCGCGAGCAGCGCCGCGGCGAGCAGCTCGCGGTCGCGCGACGCGGGGCCCTCGCCTGGCGGCAGCGCGACGCCCAGGGAGCTCTTGTAGTCCAGCGTCGTCTCCCCGCGCGCGCCGGCGCCCCCGACCGCCCCCACCCGGGACGCGGGGGCAAACCGCGGGCGCCGTGCCGCGGCCAGGCTGAGCCGGGCGCCCAGCACCTCCCCCCCGCCCCGCGCCAGATGGGAGGCCGAGACGTCGAGCGGGGCCAGGACG
>JAHWJV010000304.1 GCA_019348265.1 Gemmatimonadota bacterium | reverse complement strand
TGTAGCGGATCGCCGACGCCTTCGCCCCGCGCTCGATCAGGTCCTGCAGAGTGAAGATGTTGCCGGTGGACTTGGCCATCTTCTCGCCCTCGATCTGCAGGAACTCGCCGTGCAGCCAGTAGCGGGCGAAGGTCTGGCCGGTGGCGCCCTCCGACTGGGCGATCTCGTCCTCGTGGTGCGGGAAAACGAGGTCGACTCCGCCGCCGTGGATGTCGAAGGTCTCGCCCAGCTCTCGCATGCTCATGGCGGAGCACTCGATGTGCCAGCCGGGCCGGCCGCGGCCCCAGGGCGTGTCCCAGGCAGCGCCGACCGTCTCGTCTTCCGGTCGCGCCGCCTTCCAGAGCGCGAAGTCGCGTACGTCGTCCTTGTCGTACTCGTCGGCGGCGACGCGCTCCCCGCGCCGCCCCTGCGTCAGGTCTACCCGGGAGAGCTTGCCGTATTCAGGGAACTCCGAGATATCGTAGTAGACGGAGCCCTCGGACACGTAGGCCAGCCCCCGTTCCTCGAGGCGGCGGATAAGCTCGACCATATCGGCGATGTACTCGGTGGCGAGAGGGTACAGGTCCGCCCGCTCGATGCCGAGCCCGTCCAGGCTATCGAAGAGGATGCCGGCGTACGGCTGCGTGAACTCGCGCAGCGGCACCCCTTCCCGCAGCGCCCCCGCGATCGTCTTGTCGTCCACATCGGTGAGGTTCATGACGAACTTCACCTGGTATCCTCGGTGCTCCAGGTACCGGTGAAGGATGTCGGCGAAGAAGAAGGTTCGCAGGTTCCCTATGTGCGGCGCGGCATAGATGGTCGGGCCGCACACGTACATTTTCACCTTCCCCTCTTCGAGCGGGACGAATTCCTCGTGCCGGCGCGTCAGCGTGTTGTAGAAACGGAGCATACAGGGAACAGGGAACGGGGAATAGGCAAAATAGCGGGACAACGGAACAGAGCGCGCAGATCACTTCGTCGTCATGCAGGCTGTTCCCTGTTCCCCGTTCCCTGCTCCCTCGTTTGATCCGGGTATCGCATAGACCCGGGAAACTCGATCTTTTCGGCGTCGAAGCGGTTCTTGAGCCGGCGACGCAGCTCGCGGGCGACGTCGAACTGCTTCATGGGGATGGAGGTGACGACCATCCGGATACGAATCCCGCTGCCGTCGAAGCCCTCCACGCCAGGGACGGCGATCTCCTCGGTGAGGAGGGGGTGCCACTCGTCCTCGCTCCAGATCTCGTCGGCTACTTCGCGCATGATCGAGATCACCCGGTCGACATCCTCCGTGTACGCCACGAAGACGTCTACGACCTCTCGGGCAAAGGCGCGCGTGAGGTTGGTGACCTGCTTGATCTCTCCGTTCGGCACGATGTGGATCCCCTTGTCGTCGCGCATCACGACGATCCGCAGGGTGAGCCGCTCCACGCGTCCGGAAAGGTTGTTCACCTTGATGACGTCGCCCACTCCGAACTGGTTCTCCACCAGGATGAACAGGCCACTGATGACGTCCCGCACGAGCGACTGCGCGCCGAAGGAGATCGCGAGGCCCACCACCCCGGCGCCGGCCAGGAGCGGGCCGATGTCCAGCCCCGCAACCTGCAGCACCATGAACAGCGCGATCACGGCGATGAACGCGATCCCGACGCTGCGGACGAGGCCGAGCAGCGTCCAGACTCGCTGCTCCCGGCCGGATACAGAGGTCGGATCGCCATCCGAGACCGCCTGCTCGATGCGCCGGAGAATCGCGGCGAGCACGCGGTAGGCGATCCACGCGAGGATGAGGATCCCGAGGATCTTGAGGCCGCTCTCCCTGAGGGCGACGATCTCGGCTCTGGTGAGGCTCACCCCGGGTAGAAACCGCCCGAGCGCGATGTCGCCGTCCTGGAGGAGCCGGAGGAATACGGTGGGCACGCGCGCTCGGTAGAAAGCAGGTCCGAAAGTAGACGACCGCCCCGCATCCTTGATGGACGCGGGGCGGTCGCAATCGTAGGCAGGCGCAAAGGAGCCGTCAAGGCGGAGGGGTCACTGCATCAGCCGCAGCTCGCTGATCCGCCATCCGTCCTCCGTCCACACGGCGCCGACGTAAACCGAGCCGCTCTGCGCCGCCGGTCCGCCGCGGCTCCGAAACGCCCAGCTCAGCACGCCGAAGCCGCGCGGCGGGCGGGTACCGGCCACTGTGATGCGCGCGGGGCGCACCGAGAGGCTCTGCCGTTCGGAGAAGAGCGCGCGCAGCGCTGCCGCCGCGTGCCGCCCCTCCACCGTCTCCATGCCGCCGCCAGTGTCCAGCAGCACGCGTGCGTCCTCCGGCACCAGCTCCGCAAGCCCACGCGCGTCGCCCCCGCTCCACAGGTATGCGACTTCCTTGATGAACCCATCCAGCGGAGCGGGCGCACGCTGCGCCCCCGCCGGGGCGGCCAGGAGGGGAGAGACAAGCATCGCGATCAGCAGTGTCGAGCGGAGCTTCATCGCGCGCCCTCCCGCGCCCCGTCACCGATCCCCGCTAACACCCGGTCGAAGGCCGCGACAGGGTCGGAGGCCGCGGAGACCGAGCGGCCGATCACCAAATAGTCCGCGCCAAGGCGCGTAGCCTCGCCCGGTGTCGCAACCCGACTCTGGTCCCCTGCATCGTCGCCCGCCAGCCGGATGCCAGGGGTCAGCACGCGGAGCGAGTCGCCGGTTCGGGCGCGGATAGCCGGCAGCTCGTGGACCGATGCGACCACGCCGTCGATCCCTGCCTCGGCGGCGAGTGTCGCGAGCCGCGCGACCTCCGCCTCCGAACTCACCGCGTCCCGGCCCCAGGCCTCCGCCAGCTCCACCTCAGAGAGCGAGGTGAGCATCGTCACCGCCAGCAGTGCCGGCCCCTCGCCAGGCGCACCCGCGGCAGACCGGGCGGCGCGCAGCATCGCGCGGCCCCCCGAAGCGTGCACCGTCAGAAGCTCGACGCCCAGCTCCGCGGCTGATTCGACCGCGTGCCCGACCGTGTTGGGGATGTCGTGAAGCTTCAGGTCCAGGAAGATCCGCTTCCCGACGCCTCGAAGAGCGTGCACTACGTCTGGGCCGGCGGCAGTGAATAGCTGGAGGCCGACCTTGACGAATTCAGCACGGGGCAAGCGCTCCGCCAGGGCGAGCGCCTCCCGCGCACCAGCCACGTCGAGGGCCAGGATCGGTACGGCCCGCCGGCTCTCGGAGACTCGCCCGGGACCATCCAGGGATTCGGTGAACAGATGTAGCGTCATGGCCTAGGGTACCCGACGAGGGGGCGGGAAGATCCAACGGATGGGGAACAGGGAATAGGGAACAGCGGACAACGGCTGGGCAGGAGCGCGAGAAGCGTCGGCAGTCTCACGTGCGCGCTGTGATCCCGAGCGCAACGAATCGGTCCCGGTGGTACCGGGAGCAGGCAGGATCCTGCACGCCTATCGCCGCTTCGCGTGGTGTCCGCTATTCCCTGTTCCCTATCTTCTCCATGAACTCGCGAACGGCGGCGGCGAGCTCGCGGGCGACACGGCGCTGGGCGGCGGGGTCGGAGAGGAGGGCCTCCTCCGAGCGGTTGCTGATGAAGGCGACCTCCACCAGGACGGCCGGCATGAAAGCACCCTGGAGGACGACGAACCCCGCCTGCTTCACGCCGCGGTCGGGTGCGACCTGAGTGGCGGCGAGCCGGGCCTGCACGATCGCCGCCCAGTCGCTGGAGTCGCGCAGGTAGAGATTCTGGCGGAGGTCGTTCAGGATGAAGCCGAGCACATGGTCGGCTGGCCGCTCCGGCTCGTATTCCTGCGCGGCGTTCTCCATGGCCGCCACCCGGCGCGCCTCGTCCGTGCGAGCCTCGGAGAGGAAGTACGTCTCGGTGCCACGGGCGCCCGGGTCGCGGTGCGCGTTGGCGTGGATGGAGATGAAGAGGGCGGGCCGGCCCGCGCGTGTGGCGGCCCCGCGCCAGCGATTCGCCAGCAGCGGGCGATCGCGCAGGGCGACGAGCGTGTCTCGATCGCGCGTCATCCGCACCTCCAGGTGCGGCGAGGCTCGCAGCAGCGAGGCCAGCTCCCGCGCGATCGAAAGGGTCACGTCCTTCTCCCTCGTTCCGGCCGGACCGATCGCCCCCGGATCCGCGCCACCGTGCCCCGCGTCGATCACGACGAGCGGACGCTCCTGCGCGGCGGCGGAAGGGGCGACGACGGAAATTGTGAGGAGGACGAGAAGCGGGAGGAGGCGCCGGACGAGGTCAGCTGAGCTTGTATGCACGGTCCATCTCTCTCTTGGCATCGCGGGTCTTCATGTCTTCGCGCTTGTCGTGAAGCTTCTTGCCGCGGACCAGCGCGAGCGTGAGCTTCGCGATCCCGCCACGGAAGTAGATGTCCAGCGGGACCAGCGTCAGCCCTTCCTGCTCGGCCTCGCCCACGAGGCGGCGCATCTCGCGGCGGTGGAGAAGGAGCTTCCGCGGGCGGAGCGGGTCGTGGTTGTGGCGGTTGCCCGCCTCGTACGGGGAGATATGCAGATTGTGCAGCCAGAGCTCGCCGCTGTGGAAGCGCGCGAAGGCGTCCTGCAGGTTCGCCTTGCCGTTGCGCAGAGACTTCACCTCGGTGCCCTGCAGCACCATCCCCGCCTCATGCGTCTGGAGGACGTGGTACTCGTGCCGCGCTTTGCGGTTGCTGACGACGACGTGGCGGCCTTCGGAATCGGCGGTGGCTTTGCTCATGTAGTTTCCAGTTGCCAGTCGCCAGTCGCCAGTCCGAACTGGCGACTGGC